>CAZQMH010000011.1:16801-20139 GCA_964594435.1 uncultured Alcanivoracaceae bacterium | reverse complement strand
CACGAGTTGCCTGGTCATTACTTGGCATGGTTTCATCGACATGGATTTGCCGATAATAAATTAGGGCGGCGTATGGCTTTGGTATTTGAAATTGACCATAATGGCCTGAAGCCTTTGTTTCAGAAATATTTTAATAAAGCTTCCAAGCCTGACTGATAAGTTTCTCGGACAGGCTCCTAATGTTCGTCTGGTATAAAGACCATGCCTTGCATGAGCGTTCGAGCACTGCGACTCATGCTGACTTTTTGCACCAGATATTCACCATTGATGTTTTTTACTTCGGCTCCTACTTTTAGTGTGCCACTTGGGTGACCGAATGTCAGGGTGTTTCTTTCGCCGCCACCTGCGGCTTGGTTGACGAGTGTGCCTTCGATAGCTGCGGCAGTGGCAATTGCAACAGCGGCAGTTCCCATCATGGCATGATGCAACAAGCCCATGGATAAGGCTCGAACATTGAGGTTTATATCGCTAGTTTTTATGATTTTTCCACTTGAACAGCGGTAACCATTGGCAGCTGAGACAAAGGCGACTTTTGGCGTATGTTGCCGTGTTTTTGCTTGTTCTGGGGTTTTTATTAAGCCCATTTTTATGGCACCATAACTACGAATGGTTTCAAACATGGCAAGGGCTTTTTTATCGTTATTGATGTCGATTTGTAATTCTGTGCCATGATAATCAAGGTCTGCGGCATTCATAAAGATGGTTGGAATACCTGCGTTGATGAGTGTGACTTGAAAATCTCCAACGCCAGGCACATGTAGTTCATCAATAATATTGCCTGTTGGAAACAGTTTGCCGCTGGTGGGTTCGATAAATTCTATTTTGACTTCTGCTGCTGGAAAAGTGACGCCATCCAATTCAAAATCACCTGTCTCTTGTACACAGCCGTTGCAAATGGGGACGTGTGCAATGATGGTTTTTTTGATATTGGCTTGCCATATTCTGACCTTGCAGATGCCATTTTCGGGTATGCGATGTGCTTTGACCAAACCATTACTGATGGCAAAAGAACCGACAGCGGCGGTTAAATTACCGCAGTTGCCACTCCAGTCAACAAAAGGTCGGTCAATTGAGACTTGCCCAAAAAGATAATCGACATCGTGATTCTGGTGTTTGCTTTTTGAGAGAATGACGGTTTTTGAGGTGCTGGATGTTGCACCGCCCATGCCATCGGTTTGTTTTCCATAAGGGTCGGGCGAACCAATAACTCGCAACAACAGTTTATCACGGGTGATACCCGTAACTTGAGCAGATTTAGGTAAGTCCTTGAGATGAAAGAACACACCCTTGGATGTGCCACCCCGCATATAAGTGGCTGGTATTTTAATTTGTGGTTTAAAGTTTTTCATTGTTATTTTCTCTATCGGGATTTGGGAAATTTTATGCAGGCTTAGTATGTGCAATATTTTACTGTAAATTAGTTGCAATTACGAGCATATGTGAAATTCTGTTATCAATTCTAGGACAAGCTCCGAGGTGCTTGAAATCATTATTTTGATTCTAAAGTAAATTAATTTGTGCGGTTTTTGTTTTTTATGCATCTTACTAAGTGAAAACAACAAATATGAGGAAAACTTATGAAAACGATTTTACTTTTAACAGCAGTGCATTTGGGGTTAGCATTTAGTGCTTATGCAGATGTTGATACGCTTCTTTATAATAAATATTGGGATGAAGATTCTGGCGGACTATTTCACACCAGTCCGAATGATAAGTTGGGTACTTCTTTTGCCAATGGAGACTTTAATAATGATGGCTATGAAGATTTGGCTATTGGAGAACCAGGCTTTTCTAATGCAAGAGGTGATGTTATGGTTTTGTATGGTACTGGTAGCGGTGTCAGTAGCGTGAACAGCACTTATCTTTTTCAGGCAACGCCTCAAGCAGATGCTGGTTTTGGCACCGCTATGGCAGTAGGAGATTTTGATGGTGATGGCATTGATGATTTAGCCGTTTCTGCTCCTTATTATGATGTTACTATCAATTCCAACATACTAGAAGATGCAGGTGTTATTAATATATTCTATGGCAGTAATTCTGGCTTGTCAGTATCGGCTCCTGAAATTAATGAAAACACAGGTATATCAAATAGTTTATTTTGGACTGCCTCGGCATTTAATAAGTTTGGTTTTAGTCTCGCTGCGGGCAATACTTATGGTGATGCTAAGGATGAATTGGCGGTGGGTATTCCTGGTGCTGGTATTGCGGTTGGTTTCCCGCCAGTGACTCAAATTAATGCAGGCAGAGTAAGGATATACAATGGCAATGCTGCAGGTATCACAAACAATAGTTTTGATGATATTTGGCAAGGAGAGAGTGGAACGGCGGGTTCCCCTGAACAAAATGATAGTTTCGGTTATTCATTAGCTATGGGTTATTTTAATGCTGGGAATAAAGCAGATTTGGCTGTTGGTGTTCCTTTTGAAAGTTTCAATGCAACTTTAGACGGAATTGTGCAAGTGTTTTATGGTGGAGTATCTGGTTTTGCCAATAATATTATTATTACCCAAAATGATATTACAGGAGCGACAGCTGAATCGGGTGATTTCTTTGGATATTCGTTGGCAACGGGATTAGTTTATGGTGGTTTTAACGATTTTTATGATGATTTGATTATTGGCGTTCCTTTTGAGGATGTTGGTACTATTACAGATGCAGGTGTGGTAAATATTATGCCCGGTTCATCTACTGGCTTAGTGACAACAAACAGTTATTCTTTGTCTCAAAATACACCAGGAATATTCGGTGGTGCTGAACAAGATGATCATTTTGGTCAAGCCGTTGGCACCGCTTATTTAAGTAACAATGGTGTTGTTTTCAGCAACAGTATTCTTATCGGGGCACCTGGTGAGGATTTTCACGCCTTAAATGACGGTGTCGCTTATGTGGTCTTTGACAGCAGTGGGAGTTCTGCCACTAGCCAGTTTTTATCAGCTCCCAATCCAAACGATGACGGACAATTTGGTTCTGCGGTTAGTTCCGTGACAACTTTTTTTGATAATGCACATTCGTATCGATTTACTTCTGTTTTTGTGGGGATTCCTGGTCAAACATCTGCCGATAATGATACAAATGCAGGGGCATTTTTGGAATCTGTGTTCCAAGGCAATGATCTTATCTTTAAACACGGTTTTGAATAAGAGCTATACACATGTTATAATTAGACATATCATTTAAAAAAAAGGGGAAAAATATGAAAAATATACTTATTCTTTTAGCTTTGATTTTATCAAACCTCACGCAGGCAGAAAGCTCTGATGGTTTTTTAAAACAAGTGACAAAGTCGATAAAAGCGGCGGGTATTTTGTATAAAAAGTTGTGGCATCAGAATTCTAGTA
>CAZQMH010000011.1:0-16791 GCA_964594435.1 uncultured Alcanivoracaceae bacterium | reverse complement strand
CTAGTATACCGATGAATGCTCAAGTTGATGATTATTTTGGGACAGCAGTTGTTGTTGGAGATTTTAATAATGACTCTTTTGATGATGTTGCGATGAGTATCCCTGGTGCGTCACATGGTAGCAATAAAGGTGCGGTTAAGATATTTTATGGGGCAAAATCAGGTTTATCAATTCAGCAAGCACCAACGCTCCTGTATCAGAATGGGGCTGATTTTGAAGCTGACGATGTATTTGGTTATTCACTTGCAGCTGGAGATTTTAATGGTGATGGTTATGATGATTTAGCTGTAGGTGTTCCTTTTGAGGATATAGGTCCTAAGGTGGATGCGGGTCAGGTTGATATAATCTATGGCAGCCCAACAGGATTACCAGTATCAAGTACTGGTGGTTGGACAGCACTTGATTTGGGTTTGTCTAATCAAACAGTTGCTAACTTTGGATGGTCATTGGCAGCAGCTGATTTTAATGGTGATGGCTACAGTGAATTGGTGGTGTCCGCTCCCAATGAAGATGTTACTTTTAATTCTCAAGTGATATATCAAGCAGGAGTTGTTCGTGTTTATGATGGCAGTTCTTGGGGTATTACTGGTGTTGTTACAACTTATTGGCAAGGTCATAATGGTGTGTTTGGTGTGCCTGAGACCAGTGACCATTTTGGATGGTCGCTGGCGGTTGGAGATTTTGATCGCCCCACTATTTTTTCTCCAGCCACCTATCCTGATTTAGCCATCGGCACACCTTATGAAGACTATGGGGCAACTGATGATGGTATTGTGCAAATTTTTATGGGCAGTACCACAGGGTTATCTTATTCAACCACCTTGGGGCAGAACAATACAACGGATGAAGTTGCCGAAGATTTTGATTTGTTTGGCTTTACTCTGACAGCAGGTAATCTCCAATATGGAGGTGCTTTTGGTAGTTTGGAGGAAGCTCCTGATGAACTGATTGTTGGTGTGCCGTATGAAGATATTGGCACGGCGACTGATGCAGGTCTTGTGCATGTCTTTTTTGGTTCATCTACAGGAGTTACCACTATCGGTAATCTCACCATCTCCCAAAATTCGCCAGGTATTTTTGGGGTCGCTGAAAGCAATGATAACTTTGGTTTGGCATTGACTGTTGGTCATTTTGATCCTTACTATTTTCTTGTACCTGATCCCTATGGCGATTTAGTGATTGCAGCACCTGGTGAAAGCTATCACGCCTCTCGTGATGGTGTAGTGACCATTGTTTATGGCAGTGCAAATGGTCCCGATACCAATGACAGTCAATTTTTATTTAATGTTAATGCCCATAATGATACCACTTATGGTTTGTCTTTGGCAGTTGCTGATTTTGATAATTCCAGTTCTTTACTTATTGGCGTGCCTGGACAAACGATTGATGGCAAAGCCAATGCAGGAGTGGTTGAGGAAGTTGGCTTTGAACTCAAAGATATTATTTTTGCTAATGGCTTTAAACCATTGTAAATTAAATTATTCTCAAGGGGAAACACGATGAAAAATAAATTTTTAAGCTTTTTAACCGTATTAGCGATTAATAGTTACGCTATTTCGCCAATAGATATCAATTATTTTGATTTGGATTCTGGTGGACAGCATCCCACAGAAACAGAAGACTATTTTGGAGAAACTTTATCTCACGGCGATTACAATGGCGATGGCTATGAAGATGTGGCTGTTAGTTACCCAGGCGGCAATCAGTCCTCTGGTGCAGTCATGGTGTTTTATGGTACTAATGCGGGTATTGTTTTTGAAAGCCAAACCCATTTTCAGTCCTACAGTTATTTGCAGCAACAAGCCAACACCAATGATTTTGGCAGCGAGGCAGGTGATAATTTTGGCGAAAGTTTAACCAGCGGTGATCTAAATGGCGATGGTTATGATGATTTAGTGGTTGGTACGCCGATTGAAGATATTGAAAGTAGCCAAGCAACACGTGCTGGAGCGATAAATATTTTCTATGGTGCCGCCAATGGCTTGGAAAATGGTTCGGACTTCATCTATGAATCTACGCAGCTTAATCTTGGTGGTCCACAAAGTGATGCACGCTTCGGAGATGCCTTGGTTGCGGGAGATTTTAATGGTGATGGCTACGATGATTTAGTCGTTGGTGTGCCTTATGCGCATATCACTACCAATGGTACAACTTACTTCAATGCAGGAAAAGTTTATATTTTTTATGGCAGTGTCAATCACATCAGCACTGCCAATGCATTTGTATTACACCAAAATGTAAGTGGCACTACCGATTCAAGCGAAAGAGACGATCATTTTGGCTCAGTATTGGCGGTTGGTGATTTTGACAGGCAAAGTTTAGCCAAATCAACCAAAGGTGGAGGAAACTATGATGACTTAGCGATTGGTATTCCCAGTGAAGATGTGGATGGGGTTGATGATGCTGGTGCGGTTCAGGTTTTTTATGGCAGTGCAATGGGATTAGCTAACAATGATCAGTTTTGGAGCGAACAAAACAAAAGCCAGAATAACCATTTTGGTTTTTCTTTGGCTACTGGGGATTTTAATAGACAACACCCACAGGCAGCAGATTTATCCGATGATTTACTTATCGGCGTTCCCAATGAAGGCATTGGTAATGCCACAGAAGCAGGCATAGTCCAGGTGATTTATGGTTCAAGCATTGGTTTAACAGCTCAAGGCAGCCACATTATTTCGCAAAATTCTGCAGGAATTTTTGGCGTACCAGAAAATGCAGATTCCTTTGGTTATGCTTTAGCAGCCTTTTATCCCGACAATCAATTGCAAGCTTCTGCGGTTATCACGGCTGCTGGTGAAACTTATCATGCAAATTATGATGGCGTTGCTTATATTATTCCTGGAAGCAGTGCTGGCTTAGATACAACGGCATCAACCTTTATTGCCAACCCAGATGCAGGCAATGACGATAACTTTGGTTCATCGGTTATTGCGTTTAGTACCTATTCGCAAAAAATTCATGCCCTCAAGGCAGCGAGTATTATTTTTGGCGTGCCTGGCAACACTTCTAGTGATAACAACGTACGTGCAGGAGCGATTTATGAAATGCAATACCATAAATTTGAAGTGACAGCAGGTTTAAATGGCTCGTGGTATAACCCTCAAACATCAGGACAAGGTCTGTTTTTTGACGTATTGCCAACCACAGATTTGTTCTTTGCCGCTTGGTTTACCTATGATACTAGCCATCCTGATGCCAGTATTCCATCGGTTATCGGTAGCAATGATGCTCGCTGGGTTACCGCAAGTGGTCCTATTTATGGCAAGCTTGGACATAATACCCAGCTTACGATATATGATTCGTCTAATGGTAAATTCAATGACGCAACAACAATTTACACCAATCCTGTTGGCTATGCTTTGCTGTCTTTTTCAGGGTGCAATGCTGGCTATGTTGATTATTTTTATAACAATGGAATTACTGGTGGTTTTCCTATCCAAAGAACGGTTAGAGACAACCAAGCAGCATGTGAATACATAACTTCAAATTTCACAATACCAACAAAAGAGCAAAAACCCGACAATAAAAGGAGCTTTAAAGTCAATATTGGTATCAATGGAGCCTGGTACAATCCACAAACATCAGGACAAGGGTTTTTGTTTGATATTTTTCCAGTAAACAACTTGATGTTTCTGAGCTGGTTTACTTATGATACAAATTTTGCCTCTGCAAATTTAACATCACAAATAGGCAATCCTGAAAACCGTTGGTTAACAGCATCGGGGCCGTTGGTCGAAGACGGAACTTCAAATCTTGCTGTTTTTGATAGCACGGGTGGTTTATTTAACATCCCAACAGTTGTTACGACTACCCAAATAGGGGCATTAGAAGTCACCTTTAGCGATTGCCAAACAGGCGAAGTCAAATACACATTAGACAGCGGCTTGAGTGGGACAATTCCGATAACACGCATCGCTGATGACAATGTTGCCTTATGTGAAAGTTTAAATGCAACGGGTAAAAACCGCCAAATTTCGTCTTTTTCGCAGTAGGTTTCTACTCTCAGACAGTCACCTGTATTTCTATGCAATGTATCAGCTGAAATAATGTGTGGAAAGTTGCTTTATGTATCAACAATGGTATTTTTACCTTTTTGTTTGGCTTTGTATACCCAAATCCCGATACAGAAATCACAATGAGAGCACAATCCATTCTATATCGGGATTTGGGTATTACAGAATAGCTGGATTTGGACGTTTATTTACAGGTTTTGGGATCAAAGCTTGGGTTGTAACCATGTTGTTTGATGGTGTTATAAACCTGTTGTGCCATTTTTTTTGCTGCGGCTTGTTCGCCATGCTTACGTGCTTCTTTAATGAAGAGAATCATCAAATCCTTGTCAACGGCACTTGCTTGCATAACTATGCCATTAGTCAAACATGATAATTGTGCGATACCTGCGAAGTGATCAACTTTACTGTTGTCTTCCACACCAAGAGCTTTATTGGCAAGATGTTTGAGTGATTGTGCTTGCATTTTATCCATGAAAGATGAACTTTTTGCATAAATATCGGCTATAACTAAGCAGTTTTCGGCATTTATTGCTTTTTCACAAAGTCTATTAAGTTCATAACCGAGCATAAAACCATTTGCATCCACACTCATTGCCATAGTAAAAGGCAGGCTTTCATTAATGGCAGTGGTGAGGTCTTTTTTCAACAAACCTTTGCTTTTTAACTCTTTTGTATCAAATTGAGCTATTCCTTCGCCATTAACTGTTTGAATGAGAAGGTCTGTTAAAACATTCAAGTCGGAGTAGCTTTGGTTAAATTCCTCGATGGCCGCGACAACTTTGAGGGTGTAATAGTAACGATAATTATTAATGTATTCACTTCTTGAGGCGGCTTGTTCAAGGATGTCTTGTTGCTCTTCATCATTGCTAGCATGGCTTAATTGTTGCAGATAAATGGCTAAATTTTTGTCATCTTTTTGCAAATTTAATTGAGCTATTTTCTGTGATTGGCACCAGTCTTTTAAGGTTGTTTGTGATTGGCACAATTGATTGGCTATAAATAAGGTATAGGCACTGGCATCTTGGTTTATCGCTTTTTTAAGTACTTTTTTTCGTTCGTCATCCGTGCTTTTGCTATACATACCATTCATCAAAGCCAGTATTTGGATGTTGGTATCGGGATTGTTTTGTAAATCTGCAAACAGAGCTTTGCTGTATTTTTGTACCATTTCCATAGAGGCTTTCATCTCTGGATTTTGGGCATAGAATTCTTCCATTGCATCTTTTTGTAGTTGCTCAAAATCCGCTTCATCTGCAAGGCTTTCGTCTTGCATATAGTCGATAGGGGATTCAAATTCGGCGCTGCTGTCATCTGATTTGGAGCATCCTTGTGCCAAAACACCTGTGCTTGTTAAAGAAAAAGTTAAAGCTATAAAGAAGCTGAATGCTATTTTTTTCATGGTTTTTCTCCTTTGGGTCGAATGATGAATAGTAATTATACAGGAATTATTTAAAAAAAACAAGCTCCTATTTTTTTTGGGTTAGCGTTCCTGTTTTTTTGGCTATTAAGGTCGCATAGGCTTTTTGGTAGGCAAAAATACCATTGCTGACCACACCTGCAATATCATTGATTTGGCTTTCTAGTGACAAAGGGTCAAGGATTTTCAAATTGTGTACATCAATAATGATATTGCCGTTATCGGTGGTAAAATTGTGGCGTAATTCGGGCTGTCCGCCGAGTTTCACCAGCGTTCTGCCAACGTGTGATTGTGCCATAGGAATGACTTCCACAGGCAGTGGAAACTTACCCAACACATCAACCATCTTGCTTTCATCGACGATGCAAATAAATTTGTCACTGGCACTGGCGATGATTTTTTCCCGCGTCAAGGCTCCGCCGCCACCTTTGATCAGTCGGTTGTGTCCGTCGCATTCATCGGCTCCGTCAATATAGAGTGACAATTGCCCACTTTGGTTCAATTCTATGACTCGAAATCCTTGAGCTTTGAGTCGCTTGGTGGTTTCATTGGAGCTGGAAACACAGGCGTCAATTCTATTTTTCACTTGCCCCAAAACATCTATCAAACAATTAACGGTTGAGCCTGTACCAATGCCAACTACCATATCGTAATCATCAAAATACTCTAAAGCGGCTAAGGCTACTTTGTGTTTTAATTCGTCTTGTTTGCTCATGTTTTTATCACCTCTTTGTTGGTAAAAATATAATCCAGCGGAATATCCCACTTTTGGGCGACAATTGTAGCACTTTCTTGCCACTCATAGGCAATTCCTACCAAAATTGTTGGTTTATGTTGCATGGCATTTAGGGCAAAATAGCGATCGTAATAGCCACCGCCCATGCCAAGTCGAATGCCTTTTTTGTTAAATGCTAACAGTGGCAGGCAGCACAAATCTATCTCTTGGGGCTTGATTAATGGCGTTTTATTGGGTTCGAGAATGCCGTATTTGTTTTGTACCATTTCCTTGTTTTTAGCATAAACATGAAATGCCATGCTGTTATGAGAACCGATAACAGGTAGCACAAAAGTTTTGGGCAAAGTTAATAAGGCACTGAGATCAACTTCATTACCCAATGCCTGGTAAATAGCAACCGTTGTGCTGTCGTGAAAGATTGGATGGTTCGCAATGGTGTGGCATACTTTTGCACTGTGTTGTTGCACCCATTGGGTGGACAAACTGTTTCTTTTGTCACGATAAATTTTACGCAGTTGAGTTTTTGAGCACATGGTCTAAAAATTATTCACTTTTTATTGAGTTTTTAATCCAATAAGCGGTTTGTTTGAGCTTTTTTAGGTCAACACCTGTTTGACAATTCATGCCATCAAGCATAAAAATTACATCTTCGGTGGCAACATTGCCGCTGGCTCCTTTGGCATAAGGGCAACCACCAAGCCCTGCAACACTGGCATCTATAATGCAAGCTCCCAATTGCATACAAGCAAAAATATTGACCAACGCTTGACCATAAGTGTCATGAAAATGCAAAGCCAACTGTTGCTTATTGGCTATTTGCAAACACAATTGGTACATTTTGGCTGCTTTTAAAGGTGTACCAACACCAATAGTATCCCCTAAAGAAACTTCATAACAACCAAGATTGAGCAGTTTTTCTGTCACTTCTTGCACCTTTTTTGGATCAATTTCACCTTCATAAGGGCAACCAAGCACGCACGAAACATAAGCTCGCACTTTAATATTGTGTTGCTGAGCTTGGGCTATGACTGGTACAAATCTTTGCAAAGATTCGGCAATCGAACAATTGGTATTTTTTTGGGTGAAACTTTCACTCGCCGCGGTGAAAACCGAAACTTCTTTGAGACCACAGTTGATGGCTTTTTCCATGCCTTTGGTATTGGGCACTAAAGCCGAGAAATTTACCGCAGAAGTTTGCGGTAGTTGCTGACACAAGTCTACACTATCGGCTAATTGCGGCACCCATTTGGGGCTGACAAAACCCGTTACTTCAATATTTTCTAGACCCGATGCAACCAAACGCTTAATCAATTCAACCTTGGTTGCTGTCGGAACAAGGTGTTTTTCGTTTTGTAAACCATCTCGTGGTGAAACCTCTACGATTTTTATTTTTTTTGGAAATTTTGGCATAGGTTGATTAGTTTTCTACTAAAATTATTATTGTATCACACATTATTATGCTAAAGTTACACAAATTCAATGGAATTTATCGTCATTCATGACTTTCTTCACTTGACAATACGCTTGCGTATGGTGAAAATAGTGAACTAATATTTTTCGAGAAAAAATAATGATATTTAAACAACCTAATGTAGTTTTTATTGATGGCGTGCGTACACCATTCGCCAAATCGCCCAGTGCTTATGCCAAGCTTAAATCCTATGACTTGGGCAAAGAAGCCTTGCTCGCATTAAAACACCGTTACCCTTTTTTACAAGACGAATGCCAACAAGTCACCTTGGGCTGTGTCATCCAAAATGCCGCAACCAGCAATGTCGCTCGTGAAAGTTTATTGGGAGCAGGCTACAATCTCGCCACACCTGCATCAACGGTCACCCAAGCGTGTATTTCAGCCAACCGTGCAATTACCAATACGGTTGAGGCGATACAATCAGGAGCACTTAAAATTGCCATAGCTGGCGGTGTCGAATCCACCAGTGATGCACCTGTTCGAATTTCAGACAATTTAAAGGCAACCCTCATCAAGGCCCAAAAAGCTCGTGGTTTTAAAGATTATTGGTCATTATTCAAACAATTTAAGTTTAAAGATTTGGTGCCCGTTGCCCCTGCCATTGCAGAATTTTCAACTGGCGAAACCATGGGACAAGATGCTGATCGCTTGGCAGCAAAATTTAATGTTTCTCGCCAAGAACAAGACGAATTTGCTCTGCGTTCACATCAGCTTGCCACCCAAGCTTGGAAAGACGGAAAATTTGAACAGGAAGTCGTACCCGTCATTGCCGCACCTGATTTTAAACCGATAGAACAAGACAACACCTACTATGCCACTTCAACCATTCAAAAACTTAGCAGCTTAAAACCTGTTTTTGTACGACCCAATGGCACTATTACCGCCGGCAATGCCTCACCATTGACTGATGGAGCTTCTGCCTGCTTGTTAATGGACAAAGAGGAAGCAAAAAAACAAGGTTATCCAACGGATATTGCAATCTATGGCTACAGCTATACAGCTCAAAATCCCGATGGAGAATTATTACTGGGTGTGGCTTATTCTCTACCGAAATTATTACAAGAGGCTGATTTAACCCTTGATGACATCAGTGTCTTTGAAATACATGAAGCCTTTGCTGGACAGGTCTTGGCAAATTTAAAAGCCATGAGTGACAAAGAATTTTGTAAAGAACACTTAGGGTTAGATAAGGCAGTTGGTGAAATTCCAATGGAAAAACTCAACACCGAAGGTGGTTCTTTGTCTCTTGGGCATCCTTTTGGAGCAACAGGTGGACGTTTGTTGATTGCCGCAGCCAGAAGATTACGCCAGAGTGATGGGCAATACGCTTTGATTTCAGCTTGTGCCGCAGGAGGTCAAGGCAATACTATTTTACTGAAAAAAATGGAATCTTCTCAACCACAAAAAACAACAAAAAAAGTTGCCAAGAAAACCAGTAAAAAAACAGCAAAAAAAGTAACCAAGAAAACAAGCCAAAAGGTTACAAAAAAATCAAGCTCAAAACCCAGCCAAAAAGTCACAAAAAAAATGGCAAAAAAAACGAGCAAAAAGATGAGCAAAAAGACCAGCTCAAAATCGACTGATACGGAGAAATAACCATGCCATACTTTACCCTTAAAAAACAAGCAGGCGTTGCAGTCGTCTATCTTAACCAAGCCAAATCACCAGTCAATGTTCTCTCTGCAAGCATGTTAGATGATTTCGCAAAGCTGATGGACGCCATCGAAAATGATACCGAAATCAAGGCAGCCGTACTTTATAGCCAAAAGCCTGACTGTTGGATAGCTGGTGCTGATATTAAAGAATTTATGGCAATGCAAGACAGCGAAGAAGCCGAATCACTCTCACGCAATGGCAATAAATTGTTGTTGCGTTTAGAAAATTTAAAAAAACCCGTTATTGCGGCGATTAATGGAGCCACTTTGGGTGGTGGTTTAGAGGTTGCTATGGCATGTCATTACCGCATAGCCAGCACCGATAAAAAGACCGTTTTTGGCTTGCCCGAAGTCAAGCTTGGCTTATTACCAGGCGGAGGCGGTACACAGCGTTCGGTTAAACTGGTTGGCTTACGAAATGCCTTGGATATGTTATTGACAGGCAAAAATGTCTACCCATACAAAGCCAAAAAGATTGGCTTAATTGATGAATTAATTCACAAAGAAGGCTTATTACAAGCCGCTATAAAGATTGCTCAAAATGGTTTTAAACGTAAAACCCGTAAAAAAGGCATGCTCGATAAAGTATTGGAAGGCACGGGTTTTGGGCGTAATTTTGTGCTTAAAAAAGCTCGACAAACCGTAAAAGCCAAAACCCGAGGCAATTACCCAGCTCCATTAAAAATACTCGATTGTGTGGAAATTGGGCTGGAAAATGGTTTCAAAGCTGGATTAGAAGCAGAATCCGCAGGCTTTGCCTATTTGCACAGCACCGCTGCTTGCAAAAATTTAATTGGTTTATTTCTTGCCATGCAAGACAACAAAAAACTTAAAAAAGTCAACAACAGCAACAAGGTTGACACCATCGCCATGATTGGTGCAGGTTTTATGGGTGCTGGCATCTCCGAAGTTTCCATTAAAGCTGGCTATGATGTCATCTTAAAAGATATTTCACTTACAGGTTTAGGCAAAGCTCTAAAAACTATTTGGCGTGATTTCGACAAAATGGTAAAACGCAAAGCCATGAAAGCGGTACAACGTGACAAATTAATGGCAAAAATTACCTCAACCATCAAAGAAACCGATATGCAGGCAGTCGACTTGGTTATTGAAGCGGTATTTGAAGACACGGGTTTAAAACAAAAAATACTGGCAGGTGTGGAAAAAACCTGTGCCAATTCTACCATTTTTGCCACCAACACCTCTTCTTTGCCCGTAGCCGACATTGCCGCAAAAGCCCAAAGACCTGAAAATGTCATCGGTATGCACTATTTTTCACCCGTGCCGAAAATGCCATTATTAGAAATTATCACCACCGATAAAACCTCAGCCCGTGCCATTGCGATAGCCACCAATGTTGGACTTGACCAAGGCAAAACAGTGGTCGTTGTCAAAGATGGGCCTGGTTTTTACACCACTCGTATCTTATCTGCCCTAACCCATGAGGCGATTCAGGTTTTGCATCAAGGTGCATCCATAGAATTTATTGATAATGCCATGAAAGATTGGGGCTTTCCTGTTGGTCCCTTGTCATTATTGGATGAAGTAGGTATTGATGTAGCGGCACATATTGCCCGAGGTGATTTAGGCGAAATGTTCAAAAACCGTGGCATCGAAGAAGACAACAGTGTACAAAAAATGGCAGATGCCAAATTATTTGGTCGTAAATCAACCAAAGGTTTCTATAGTTATCCGAAAAAAGGTCGAAAAACCGTCAACACAGATGTGTATAAATACTTCGGAGGAGACGAGAGAAAAGAATTGGACAAAACTGCCATACAAAACCAAATTGGTTTAGCTATGGTCAACGAAGCTTTGTTATGCCTGCAAGAAGGCATATTATCATCAGCCGCCGATGGCGATTTAGCCGCAATTTTAGGGCTTGGCTTTCCGCCATTTACGGGTGGTCCTTTTAGTTATGTGAATGCACAAGGTGCGGATAAAATCCTTGAAACCTTGCAGGAATTAAACTCGCGATACGGCGTTAGATTTGCACCTGCTGAAATTTTAAAGACACATGCTAAAGACAATAAAGCTTTTAAATAGGCTTGAGGTTACTGCTGATAAATGCACGCATCCAAAATGCTTAATACATCATTAATAACTTCAGCAGATGCTTGTTCGAGAATAGATAATCTATTACAGAAAAGCTGCCTTTTCCTCATGTCCTGATTGGGGTGAGAATGTGACATTCACAAAATCACCCTTGGCAGGAATATAATCCTTTACCATTCTTCCTTCCTTGTTTATCACTGATTTATCCGTTTTCTGCATCAATCCTCCAATAATCGCATCAATTTTTCAACTTTTTGTTCGAGGGCAACAATGCGGTCTTCTAGTTTCTTTTGCTTGGTGATATTAACTCTTCCCTTCGCAATAACTGGGGTTTGTTCCTCTTCGATTTTTACTTCACCGCATAAAACATGGGTGTAGCGGTTTTCACGTGAGCCGTGAGATTTGGGCAATTGCACCACTTTTGGCATATCTGCTTCTACCAACTGTTGCACAATCTCATGCACTTCATTGGCATCCTCAAAATCGACCATGCGAGCGGTGCGTGCCTTTATATCATTTAAAGTTAAAGGTTCACGCAACATTAATATGGTCAAAACGGCTTGTTTCTTTTTGTTCAACTCTAGGGCATTGGTGGCACAATGAGCGACATGGCTGGCACGCCCTGTGTAATCAATTCTAACCAGATTTCGGCGTTCTAGTTGATTCACCGTATGCCCAACTTGCCCTTGGGTTAAGTTCATTACTGGCTGACGGTTGGATTTTTGGTTACATGCCAACAACAAAGAATTTTGCGTCAATGGATAATTGTTGGGTGTGGTCAGTTGTTTTTCCATCAAACATGCCAATACTCGGGCTTCAAGTTGAGTGAAAAATGTCTTGTGATGACCATTATCTTGCTCTGTTTCTGTGTGATAAGTTTCTTCGTTCATAACACAACCCTAAGGACTAAGATACGAATAGCCTTGTTCTTGCAATAGCATCATTCGCGGCACGCCATTTTTCACCACGACCACGCCATCAATCAGTTTTAAATCAATACCTTTGGTGCGTTTGATGGTTTTTATGGTATCAGCACAGGCGGAAAAAACCACATCCTGCATCATCAAGCTTTCAATTCGTTTGCGAAATTCGCTTTGTTTGCTCAAAAAGTAAATTCCAGGACCATAGGCAACCACTTCGATTTGTACATTGTCGACACCGAAGTATTTAGATGTATTGACAATATTGGAGAGAACTTCGCCTTGAATTTCTGGATCACGTTTGTTGACTTGTATAACGATTTTATGCACCACAAAATCATCACCTTGTGCTTTTACATTGGTGCTTAGGGTACAAGCATTAATAACAATTATGAGACAAAGAAAGCTTAGTTTTTTAATCATGATAGGTGACTCACTTTTTAATAGAAATAATAGGATATTATAAAGGATAAGGCTACCAAGAGTCAAAAAATGCATAAAGATAAAGCAAATCTATGGTAAAGTACGCACCTTTAAAAAAGTACAGAACAATGACACACATGCATGAAGAAATGCAAAAAAGACGAACCTTTGCCATTATTTCACATCCCGATGCGGGTAAAACCACAATAACGGAAAAGATATTATTATTCGGTGGTGCGATTAATGTCGCTGGTGCGGTTAAATCCAACAAGACTGCCAAAGGTGCAACTTCTGACTGGATGGAGATGGAAAAAGAACGGGGCATTTCCGTCACTTCTTCCATCATGCAATTTCCTTACAAAGGACGCATCATTAATTTACTCGACACCCCTGGTCATGCGGACTTTTCTGAAGACACTTACCGCACACTTACCGCTGTGGATTCTGCCTTGATGGTCATTGATTGTGCCAAGGGCGTGGAACAACGCACCATAAAATTGATGGAAGTGTGCCGTTTAAGAACCACGCCAATCTTCACTTTTATCAACAAACTTGACCGTGAAGGGCGTGACCCAATCGAATTAATGGATGAAGTAGAAGATATTTTAAAAATAAAATGTGCTCCAATCACGTGGCCAATTGGCATGGGCAAACGCTTGAAAGGCGTTTATCATTTTATTGATGATACGGTTTTATTGTATGAATCGGGTAAAAATTACGAAACCCAAAAAGCCGAAACCATACAAGGCCTGGATAATAAGCAACTGGATGCGGCTTTGGGAGAGGAAGCCCAAGACTTTCGTGAAGAAATAGAACTGGTCAAAGGTGCATCCCATAGTTTTGATAAAAAAGCCTACTTGCGTGGTGAATTAACACCCGTTTTTTTTGGCTCTGCCATCAATAATTTTGGTGTCGAACCGCTACTGGATGCTTTTGCCGAACACGCGCCACCACCACAACCACACGCCACAGAAACCCGTATCATTCAAGCAGATGAGGAAGATTTTACCGGCTTTGTGTTTAAAATACAGGCCAATATGGATCCCAAACACCGCGACCGCATTGCCTTTATGCGAATTTGTAGCGGACAATTCAATCAAGGCATGAAACTGAAACAAATCCGCACAGGCAAAGAAGTCAAAATCCCCAATGCCCTCACCTTTTTGGCTGAACAACGCGAACACCTAGAACATGCCTACACAGGTGATATTATAGGTATTCACAACCATGGCACAATCAGTATCGGCGATACTTTTAGTATGGGAGAAGAACTAAAATTTACGGGAATCCCTAGTTTTGCACCTGAATTATTTCGCCGTGCACGCTTAAAAGACCCTTTAAAACTCAAAGCACTGCAAAAAGGCTTGGCTCAGTTATCCGAAGAAGGAGCGACCCAATTTTTTAAACCGATGATGAGCAATGACTTAATCTTAGGAGCCATTGGTGTTTTACAATTTGAAGTGGTTGCTTACCGTTTGCAGCGTGAATACAATGTGCAAACCTTGTTTGAAAACGTTAATGTTGCCACCGCAAGATGGATCAGTTGTGAAGACGAAAAAGAACTTGCCACCTTTAAAAACAAAGCCATACAAAACCTTGCCGAAGATGCTCACGGGCATTTGGTTTACATTGCCCCAACCTATGTCAACTTACAATTGACGCAAGAACGCTTCCCGAAAATAAAATTCCACAACACCACCGAAGGTTTGAATGGCTAAATACTGAGAATTTTGGAGTACAGGGATTAAACCCCAATATCTTCGTTCCATAGCTCGGGTTTTTCGGCGATGAATTTCTGCATTAAATCAATGCACGGCTGATTGTTCATTTGGATAATTTCGACGCCTTTACTGGTCAAATAGTCTTCTTCGCCCATAAAAGTGCTGTTTTCGCCAATAACAATTTTTGGAATACCATACAAAAGCACCGTGCCCGAACACATACTACAGGGCGATAGTGTGGTGTACAATGTGCATTCTCTATAGACCGATGCTTTTTGTCTGCCTGCATTTTCTAAGGCGTCCATTTCTCCATGCAAAACAACCGAGCCATCTTGTACTCGCTTGTTGTGCCCTGCCCCAATTATTTTGCCTTGATGAACAAGAACCGAACCAATCGGGATGCCGCCTTGGGCATAGCTTTTTTGAGCTTGCACGAAGGCGGCGTGTAAAAATTTATCGTGCGACATGTTTTAGGATTTAATTTTAACTGAAGTGGCAGTTATTTCGTAAACTTTTTCAGCTATTTTGCCTGCACCTTCACTTTCTAGGTGTTTTTTCATCTTGTCACTCATGGTTTTTGAATGCAAAATACCATACACTTCAGCTGTGCCGTGTGTGTCTTTGGGGATAAAAAAAGAATGCTTATTAAAATCAACTCGGGCAAATTTACCGTTGCTTTCTAACATCATCCAGCAGCCACTTTTTTGGCATACTTTGGTAATATTTCCAGTAAATACCATGGTTTCGCCCAAAACCATTTCATGTTCGGCAATGGCTTTTTCTACATCCATGCGTTCTGTAGCCTCTTGCCATTTATCACCGTAAACTTTAGCACCGTCGATTATTTCTGTGACAATTACTTTTTCTTCTTTTGCATCGTGCTGCGGCTCATTGGCAACTGCATAGTGACTTAATACGATACAAAGAACTAGAATAATTTTTTTCATAAGACCTTGTGTTTATTTTAAAAGGGTTGAATATTATAGGCTAATTCCGCTCAAATAAAACGATAAATTACTGACGCACTCGAAATTAGGCTATTTTTTTGCTAAAATGCACGGCTTCTAATCAGCTAGACCTTTAATGAAAAACACACCTGAGCTTTCTGTTGTTGTTCCTGTTTATAATGAACGAGACAATATTATCCCATTAATTGATGAAATTGTTGTGGCTTTGGAAGGTTTTGTTAGGTATGAAATCATTTATGTCAATGATGGTTCGAGCGATGATACCTTGGCAGTGCTCATCGAAAAGCAAAAAACTACGGCAAATTTGCGTATTTTAAAACATGCAAAAAGTTGCGGTCAAAGCTATGCAGTTCGCACTGGCGTGAAAAATGCTCGTGCCCATTGGATTGCAACACTTGATGGAGATGGACAAAATCTTCCAAAGGATATTCCAAATTTATACAACAAAGCCATCAATGCACCAGCTGAGGATAAGACCTGGTTGATTGCGGGCTGGCGAAAAAAACGCCACGACTCGTGGCTAAAACTAAAATCTTCAAAATACGCCAACGCCATTCGCTCGTGGATGCTTAAAGATAAAACACCTGATACGGGTTGCGGACTGAAGGTTTTTCGCCGTGATATTTTTATAGACTTGCCTTCTTTTAATCACATGCATCGCTATTTGCCTGCTTTGTACCAACGAGCAGGAGGGAATGTCGAAAACGTCGAAGTTGCGCATCGTGCCCGTGAACGTGGGGTCAGTAAATACGGTTTTTGGAATCGTGCCTTGGTTGGTATTTATGATTTATTTGGTGTTTCGTGGCTTATTCGCCGAGGAAAAAAACCACAAGTTTCCGAACACCGCACAGATTTACATGACTCATAGCTTTTGGTTGTCCATTGGCTTTTTGGGGCAGGCTTTGTTCTCAGGGCGTTTTATTATTCAATGGCTGGCATCAGAAAAACAAAAAAAAAGCGTTATTCCTCGGGCTTTTTGGTATTTTTCAATTGCGGGCAGCTTAACCTTATTATCTTATGCTTTGTACCGGCGCGACCCTATTTTTGTTATGGGACAAAGTTTTGGCGTCATCATCTATTTAAGAAACTTGCACTTTATTAAGCCAAGAATTATCAAACCCTTAATCGGCGTTATCGTCCTCTATTTTGCAGCTTTGTTAAGTTATTTATTCTCCAGCGGATTTATCAGTCCTGAACATATTTTACAACTTAGAAAAAATAACACAGCCAGCGACAGTATTTGGCAGGTGGTTGGATTTATTGGGCAAATCATGTTTTCTATGCGGTTTATTTTGCAATGGATGGCGTCTGAAAAACAAAAAAAATCAGTGATGCCCAAATCTTTTTGGTATTTTAGCTTGTTTGGCTCGCTGATTTTGCTGTCTTATGCCATCTACCAAAGAGACCCTGTT
>CAZQMH010000010.1:7834-21349 GCA_964594435.1 uncultured Alcanivoracaceae bacterium | reverse complement strand
AATCACATCCAACACAAAATCATGGTTTGAGGTTGCTCCATAACTATCTGATACCTGTACTTGTATTGGATAATTTCCAATGGTATTTGGCAACCATTTAATTAGTCCTTGTGAGTCAATACTCATACCTGTTGGTGGATTAATTAATTGATAGGTGATGCTATCATTTTCAGCATCCGTAGTGAATAATTGATAATAATAATTATAATTTTTCTCAGCGGAACTAACTGGGTAAGATTTTACCTGTGGAGCTTGATTTTCTGTTACGATGAGTGAGAAGGATTGTGTTGTGCTAGCTAAGAATTCATCAGTTACTGATACAACAACAGGATAGGAGTCGGCAACCAGTGCTGTCCAGGTAATTAATCCATTTGCATCTATCATCATACCATTAGGTGCTGTGATCAAGGAATAACTAAGGGTATGACTTTCTGCATCAACAGCTTGAATTTGATAACTATAGCTATGTGCCTCTACAGCAGAAGTAACAGCGGTAGAATTTATTACTGGTGCTTGGTTTACAGATATTGTGACCAAAGCACTATCTGGTTCTGAGTCTAAGCAACCATCATTGACTATCAATTGAGCCACATAATCACCAGTGACATCTGGTATAAATGAAGTATTTTCGGCATTTGCATTCACTAAGGCAGCTTGACTGGAATTAGGTGCCGCAATTAATGCCCACTGGTAAGATAAAATATCGGCGTCTATATCATAGGATAAAGAGCCATCTAGATTTATACTCTGCCCTATTACACCAATTTTATCATCACCTACAAGGGCAATTGGCTTGTTATTGTTGAAGCTATTCTCAAAACCACCATAGAAAATTCTATCCAATACGCAACCCAATGCTTTATTGTAGTCAAAAATTTCATCAACTGCCAGAATTGTGATTTTATTACTTTTTGTGGTGGTTTGTTTATCTGAAACTGACAATTGTAAAATATAACGACCGATTTGATCTGGGAAAATAGAAGTGGTTTCTCCAGTTTCAGAGTATAGCTGAATAAGCGAGCCTTTGGGTTTGCTAATAAGTTGCCATTTATATGTAAGCTTATCTCCATCAGGGTCATAAACATTTTCTGCACTCAAAAATGCTTGCGTGCCTGTTAACACTTTTTGTTTGTGAATAGTTGGGATAATTGGTTTGGTTTGCTCTGTGCTTATTTCAAGAAAACTTGGACTTGACTCGTTTAAGTCATCAGAAACTATTAACTCAATTTGATATGCTCCCACTTTATCAAGAGTTATGCTTGGTGTAATTTTACTTGGATTATCTAAGTAGGACAAACTACCATATGGTTTTTGTGTGATTTCCCAGTGATAAATAAGCTTATCGCCATTTTTATCGGTAGAGTTGGATGCATTGAGCCTAACCAATGAATTGACTTGTGCAAACTTATCATCGCCTGCTTGTGCCACAGGCTTGTGCTGAGTAGGTTGTGCTTGAGGCACATTTAAAAATAGTTGCAACAATAACAAACTAAAGTGTATATAATATCTATTTTGCTTCATAGTGGATTTCCTTTTTGTCAAAAATTTTTTTAATAGTAATACAAATCAATCAATCAATCAATCAATCAATCAATCAATCAATCAATCAATCAATCAAAATTAGATCTTTTCATGGTGATTTTATTCTGAATCTCATGAAATTTAATAGTTTTAGAAATTTTAATCTGAAATTTACACAGCCCTCATTTTAGCTCATCCATATCCCTGTATCGAAAATAATAAAATTCCTGAGAGCTTTTCTGTAATAGATTTTCTATTCTCGAAAGTAATGATTAGACATCCTTTTACTTTACATAAATATCATAATATCTAAAATTCAGCACACATAATTTTCAAAGTGTTTATAAATACCTGAAATTACAAAACTCAAATGAAAAGTCATGATTTATGGGCAATTTATCCACAAATTAAAAGATTTCACAGATTTTAAGGCGTGAGGGTTTGTCGCTTGACTTGAGATTTGGTGTCAGGCGATGTATTTTGAATATTTGGGTTGGATTTTGTGCTTACGAGCTATTTTTTTTGCGGTTTGGGCAGGTCTTTTATGTATTTTTGTTTGAGTGTTTTGCAGTATTGTTTCATTTTTTCGATGAAGCCTGTTTTTCAGCAATGAAAAACGCCGCTTGGTATTGTTGTCAAGGTGAATCTGTTAGGTTGGTTAAGTCTTTTCTTGCTGTTGTCATTTTGCTTTCCTCTTTTTTGGTTTATTTTTAAATTTTTGTTTTGGTTTTGTCAAATTTATACTGTGTCCTAGATTATTATTTCTAGAGTATTTGTTTTGCAGTCGCTAATGCGGTTGCCTTTGTGGTCGCAGGTGTAGGTTAAACTGCCGTTGGCGACTTGGTTGCCTGTGTGGTTGAGTTCTTGTTGTTGGATGTTGATGGGCGTAGACTCAATGACTATGTTATGCACATCGCTTGTGCTATAATCTGCTTTCTATCTTGTAATTTATGTGAAAAAATACAACCATGCGCATTCATCAACTGTTTACCGACAATCAGCTGCGGAATTTTAGCTATATTATCGAAATTTCTGACAAAATTGCTTTTGTTATCGACCCGTGGGATAAGAACCAAATCAATGCCTTATTAAACCAACACGCACTCAAACTCAAAGCCATTATCAATACTCATGAGCATTGGGACCATACCCAGGGCAACGAGGATTTGGTTGCTGAATATGGATGCGAAGTTTGGGCACATGCGGTTGGTAAAGGCAAAATTCCTTGCCAAACGCATTTTTTGCATGGCAATGATTGCATCGAATTAGATGATGAAACGCGGCTTGAAGTCATTGATGCGCCAGGGCATTGCCAAGCTCACTTGTGTTTTGTTTTGCACCACAAAAAACAGGTTGAGTGTATTTTTACGGGTGATATTTTGTTCAATGCAGGTGTTGGCAATTGCCATAATGGTGGCGATGTTCATGCCTTGTACGAAACGGTCGTGCATAAAATTGCAACACTTAATCCATCGGTACAAATTTATCCTGGGCATGAATACCTTGAGAATAACCTGAAATTCACCCTCAAAAACGAACCTAACAATAAAATAGCACAAAACTGGTTGCACAAATGCCAACAAAATAGCAACTCCACGCTTGTTTCCACATTGGCCGATGAGAAACAAATCAACACTTTTCTTCGTTTAGATAACAAAGAGCTAAGAAAAAATTTAAATTGTGTAAACCGCAGCGACAAAGAGGTCTTTATCAAATTACGTGCGTTACGCGACAAATGGTAAAATTATGAAACCACATATTCCATTACCACATCGCTTTCATTATTCGGATGAAACTCGCTTAGAAAAAGCAATTGCATTTAATGAGCAGCTACAAAAACGTCGAACGGTACGCCATTTCACCGAGCAAAAAGTCGATAAAGCAGTCATCAGCCAGTGTATTCTTGCCGCTGGTTCTGCCCCAAGTGGTGCCAATATGCAGCCGTGGACCTTTGTTGCCGTAAGTAATCAAAACATCAAACAACAAATAAGACAAGCCGCCGAAGCTGAAGAAAGGGAATTTTACCAACACCGAGCCAGCCAAGAATGGCTCAAAGCCTTAGAACCTTTAGGCACCGATACCGATAAACCTTTTTTAGAAAAAGCTCCGTGGCTGATTGCCGTTTTTGCACAACGGTATGGCGTAGATGAGCAAGGCAATCGCATCAAACATTATTATACTCCTGAATCTGTTGGAATTGCCTGTGGGTTTTTGATTAATGCCCTACATAACTGTGGCTTAGCAACATTGACCCACACGCCGAGTCCAATGGGATTTTTAAAGAAAATACTCAAACGTCCGCAAAATGAACGCCCTTTCTTGCTAATCGTTTGTGGACACGCTGCAAAGGATGCCAAAGTGCCAGATTTGCAACGCAAAAAACTTGCTGAGATTGCCAAATTCTTGTAACCCGTATACCGCCAAGAAAACAGTTTTAGCAGCCGGTGGGAGAATAGAAATTTAGAAAGAAAAGTGCTCAAGTTTAATTAATCCATTGATTTCTACTGAATATGCTCTAATATAAACGCATTAAAAATTGTGTTAAGAAGAATGACAAAAGCTCTGGAAGTAATCGATTTAAAAAAAACCTATAAAAACGGTACGGTGGCGTTAAAAGGCATAAACCTGACGGTGCAAAAAGGTGAAATATTTGCCTTGCTTGGTCCAAATGGTGCTGGAAAATCCACTTTGATTGGGATTATTTCCTCCTTGGTCAATATGACATCTGGTGAAATTAAGGTGTTTGGCGATTCGGTGCTGACACAACGTAACAAAGTTAAATCACATATTGGCTTGGTGCCGCAAGAGTTTAACTTTAATATGTTTGAAAAACCGATGGATATATTAGTTAACCAGGCGGGTTATTATGGGGTCGCACGAAAAACTGCCTTGAAACGTGCTGAAAAATACCTCAAGCAATTGCAATTATGGGATAAAAGAAACAGCATGTCTCGCATGTTGTCAGGCGGCATGAAAAGACGACTGATGATTGCCAGAGCGATGATGAATGAACCAAAACTGTTGATTTTGGATGAACCAACAGCAGGTGTTGATATAGAAATCAGGCGTTCAATGTGGGAATTTGTCGAACAAATCAGTGCCGCTGGCACGACCATAATTTTAACCACTCATTACCTAGAGGAAGCGGAACAATTGTGCAAAAACATTGCCATAATTAATCATGGAGAAATCATTAAAAACACCACAATAAAGCAATTATTAACGACTTTGGATATCGAAACCTTTATTTTCGATTTAGACAAAGTGGCTAGTACTGAAATATTGCAGGCTCTAAATGCTGAAATCACCGAGGATAATTCCATTCAAGTTGATGTGCCAAAATCACAGGCACTGAATGATGTATTTAGCAAAATTGACCAGTTAGGTTTTAAGGTTTTGTCGATGCGTAATAAGGTCAATCGTTTGGAAGAATTATTTTTCAAGATGACCCATATTGAACAACAAAAAAAGCAGGAATTACAGGAGAACAAAGCATGAACAGCGTCGCACTGACCTCATTATTTACCTTGGCTCGCAAAGAAGTGATGCGGATTTTACGCATTTGGTCTCAAACCATACTGCCACCAGCTATTACCATGACTCTGTATTTTGTTATCTTTGGTAATCTAATTGGTAAAAGAATTGGGCAAATGGGCGGTTTTGATTACATGGCTTTTATCGTGCCTGGCTTGGTGATGATGTCGGTGATTACAAATTCATACGGCAATATCGTTTCTTCTTTTTTTGGGGCAAAATTTTCCAAACATATTGAGGAAATGTTAGTCTCACCCATGCCTAATTGGGTGATATTATTTGGTCATGTTTTGGGTGCTTTAGCTCGTGGTTTGATGGTTGGTGGCATTGTTACCGTTATTGCTTTATTTTTTACTGAAATCCATGTTTATAATATCTCGATAGTTATTTCTACTGTGGTGTTGACTTCAGTTGTTTTTGCATTGGCTGGCTTTGTGAATGCGTGTTTGGCAACTAAATTTGATGATATTGCCATCATTCCTGCCTTTATTCTCACGCCTTTGACTTACTTGGGCGGTGTTTTTTATTCGATTTCGCTGTTGCCACCTTTTTGGCAGGCTTTATCGAAATTCAACCCGGTTTTGTATATGGTCAATGCTTTTCGCTATGGTTTTTTAGGTGTGAGTGACGTTAACATCTACCTTGCCTATGGCATTATTTTAACTTTTGTGGCTGTTTTGACGAGTATTTGTTTGTACATGTTACACAAAGGCATCGGTTTAAGAACATAAGCGGGTTTGTGCTGTCAGCGTATTTTATTGATTTGCTATACGTATCAATTGATTGAACTCTACTTCGCGTTTCTGTATCGGGATTGGGGTATTGAGATTTGGGTATAAAGCCATGCCATAAAAAAGCCACTAATAAAACCAATAATATGCGAACTCCAAACAATCGTATAATTATCCTGGTTGATTAGTTGCAAGAGTATTTGAAAGCTCAACCATATGATTGCCAGCAAAATTATTGGAATTTTGGCTTTTTGAATGTAAAACCCTACAGGAATAATAATGCTGACACTTTGTGTGGGGAATAGCATTATCCATGCACCAAGCAAGCCAGAGACTGCACCACTGGCACCGAGCAAATAGTGACTGGATTCGTTTAACAAAATGATACTGGTGACATTGGCGGCAAATCCTGCGACAAAATAGATAAGCAAAAACCAAAAACCACCGACTATTTTTTCCAAAGGCAAGGCAATAATCAAAAATAACAGCATATTGCCTAACCAATGTTGCCAACTGCCGTGCAAAAATAGTGCAGAAAATATCTTTAAAAAATGCCACCAAACCTGTTGAGTTTGTGCCACAATCTCAGTTGGGATAATAGCAAAGAGTGCCGTTAAATCTAACGAGCTAAACATCATCAGCAACAGTGCAACCAAGGTTGTTAACCAGATTAAAATGGTAAACTTGGGGATGGAGGTTTTTTTTCTTGTTTGAAACATTCTTAAGCTTTATTCAAAGCTATTTTTAAAAATTAAATCCTCAAACAAATTCATATACAAGACCAAACCATCGTGATCGCTCATGGCTAAAGTTTGAGTGTAATTACCTAAATATTTTCGTGGAGCATCAACATTGCCTCGCACATAAGATATTTCAGACATTTTCATAAGGCTTGCATCATTGATAAGCATATGATCAAGGGCTTGCAATGTGCCACGAAAGACAAAAGAATATTTTTCTTCTGCTGCCAACGTATCAACTGCATTGACTAAGGTTGGTGTCACCACACTCGCACCATTGCTTGAGAGTTGATTTTTAATCGGGTTGACGACTCCTTTAATCTCGCCAATAACATCAGCATAGCCATCGGTAAATTCAAAAGCATTAAAATCACCGGTAACAATTAATGGAATGCTACTTGATTGCAAAGCTTGCACCATGGTGGCAACAGATAAGGATTGTTCAAGATGCTTGTTACGAATACGTGTGCGTTGCGAACCCGTAATGCCACTTCGAGAACGCATGTGGACGCCTAAAACATTGACTTCTTGAGAAAAAGGCCCTTTATTTATGGTGGCATTAAGCAGCAACGGCGGTCTATCATGTAAAGGTCGCCCTGTGTTGCCATACTGCAAGAGTTCAGATGCTCCGAGCTGAGTAACACTTATTGTCGTTACTGTTTCTTTTGTCAACAACCCAATATCAATACCGCCAATATCATTACCTTCTTGCAAATGTGCTAAATAGTGATGCGCAGGGTCATCAGCGTTCATTTTATCGGCAATCGCTTGTACGGCAACTAAGTTTTCTATTTCTTGCAGAAAAATTACATCTGGTGAATGCATCTTCGTCCTAAAATACAACGAAGCTTGGGAAACTTTGGCGTTAAACTCGGCGACGGTGGTGTTGTCTTCATCGTAATCATCAATCATGGGGTCATCATCTCCATCAAAGAAACGGTACATATTTTGTGTGGCGACTGTTATTTCATAAGCATTTGGTTGACGTATGGTCGGGATAGCATGTGGTACAATGTTTAATTGTTTGGGCCATAATTCATAATCGCCAAACTGATAAGCCAGCACACCTGTTGCTGAAAATGTGGCACCGCCGTTGATTTCAATCGATGGCATATTGGGCAAAGCATCGACATCTAACTCAAATAACTCAGGATTTTCATCAAACACATCAGGGTCAAAAGTTGGTGATGGAAAAGGTGGCAAAGTCGAATCACCAAGCTTGCTAATTTCTATACCCGTTGTGCGGAATGTTTTCGCACCTGTTGCACTCACATTGACCTCAGCATTGACATCAGCCCCAAAAGCTTGCGAACCAGAAACCACTATGCCATTGGCGACATGCACCAACATGCCTTCATAGCATTCAAATTCAATAGCACAACTGGGATTTAAAGAATCAAGTGAGGGTCTGTTGGCATCAAATTCAACCACTGAAGGTAAAACATTGCCCGAGGAAGTCACCTGCACAGAAGAAACAAAAGACATTTCAGTAAAATCATAAAATTCGACCACTTTGCCACGAACATCCACCGCATCACCAATAGCAACAGGCGTACTAGAAAAGACAAAAATACCATTGGATGTGTCAATACTGGCATCAGCATCGGCATCGGCTGTTTGCATGAAAAATCCCGATGCCGTTAAGGCGGTTACGATATTACCTTGGGTACGAATGAATTTATCGGCAATTGGCGAAGCACTGCCAGCTCCCTGAATGGCATAAATTGGCATAATCGGTTCAATCACAGAAAAGCTAAAGGCATAATCGCCACCAGCAACACCATCTTCATCACCATCTAAAAAATCTTGGTCGCCATCAACATCGGTTATTTTGTTACCAACCAAAGTTACAGTACAGATGTCGCCTTGATTAAAATTAGCACTCGGAACCAAAGTAACCGAAGCAACATTGCTCGCAGGCAAACCACTAACAGCAACCGCAGCTGGACACTCGATAAGAATGGAATCGCTGGCTAACAAATTAACATTTTCTGAAAAAACTACCGTAACACTGGTATTAACAGGTAATAAAAAATCATTATTAGCAGGATTAGAAGAAGCAAAACGTGGCAACGTATCACTGGCAACATCAAAACTAAAAACATAATTATCACCGCCAATACCATCGTTGTTGCCATCAAGTTGGTTGTTGTTGCCTTCGGTATCAGTAATATTGGCAGCACTTAAAGTGACCACACAATGAGCCGAACTAGGCCATGCGATGCTTGGAGTGAGGGTGAAATGTTGCATATCGGCTTGGTTTGAAATCGTAATGCTTTGTGAAACGGAACTGCACGTAACAGAAAAAGCACCAGCGGTGGTAGCGATGGCCTCAGAAAAACTCAAGTTAATGGCAGTGCTCGCTTCAACCGCCGTGGTTGCATCTTGCGGAAAAGTCTGGGTAACATGAGCAGGAATATCCGCAAAAACTTGCCCTGAATTAATCAAGCCACGAGTATGGGCAGCAGGTGGTTGCCAAGTGAAATAGCTGGCAATATTCCCCGTGCCAGATAATTGCAAAGACTCACCAATGGCACCGGGTTCTGCCACACCAATATCGACACTGGTCATGCCATCGGCTGGTCCACCTGATGCGGTAATCGTGCCTTCATAACTGATAAACTCGACCACCACACCATTGTTGACCAATGCCATACCATCGGGATTGCCATTTTGGATGCTCGACATGATACGAGAATAAATCGTAAACCCCGCAACCGATTGCCCGACAACAAAGGTATCCAAGGTTCGTGGATTGCTTTGCGATATGACACTGTTATTTGAACCGTTGTAAAACACCACTTCAATGTCAGATAAATTACCTGCGAAGCTGTCTTCTACCACCACTTCAACAAATTCATCGACATCACCGCCAGTATTGTCGTAATGGATTTCATTAATCCACATGGATTGAGCGGAGGCTATAAATGGCAACAATGCCACAGCGAAAAGAGAAATTATTTTTTGCATGCTTAATCAGAATTGGGGGAATAATCAACAATTCTAACCTATTTTAGGACAAGATAACACCAATGACCGCGATTTAATATACGAATACTGATAAGTCTTATTCAGCAGAAAACAAAACCACTTGATTGCGACCCTGTTTTTTTGCCTGATAAAGTGCCATATCTGCCTCGATAAATATTTCCTCAAAGGCATGATTTTTCCACTGAGCCACGCCGAAACTTGCCGTTATATTTTGCGAATGTGCATCAATATTGAAGGTATGGGATGCAATGTCGTTGCATATTTTTTTTAAAATGGTCATTCCTGCTTTGGCAGTTGTATTTTTTAACAGCAACACAAACTCCTCGCCACCCCAGCGTCCATAAATGTGTTCAACTTTAATGAGTTTTTGCAGAAAATGAGAAAACTCAATCAGCGTCATATCACCTGCTAAATGTCCGAAAGAATCATTAACACGCTTAAAATGGTCAATATCAATGATACAAAAACAAAAGCTCGAAGCTTGAGCTTTGCTTATTTTAATTTCTTTGCTAATCAAGTAAAGCAACTGTTTGCGGTTAGGTAACTGGGTAAGCTCATCGGTCAAAGAGATGGTTTGGAAATTTTCCATCCACTTTTTACCACCAATAAAAATAAGCACAATCGCGACAATTAATGTCGATTTCTCCATAAAAACCGTATAAAAACGGCTATGAATGTAAATTTGGTCGATGGCATCAACAAAATAGGACACAAATAACAAATAATAACCACTATTGAGGAACTTATAAAAATCATGTCTGCGGTATTTTTGAATGGAATATAACGGGTACAGAACCAACAAAGAAACAAAAAATTCCAAAATCAGATTAAAATAATTAATCTTATCCCACGTAGCAAAACTAAGAATGTCAATCACTATTAAAATGAACCAAGTTACCAGAACGACAGCACTTGTTTTTATGAATTTTATGTTACGCATGGTATTATCGACTATTTTGTGCCGCTATTGTAACAGATTACACAAATGATTGACGGCATTTGATAATTGTTTACAATTGAGGTAAATAGCTTTATATTACAGAGTTTAGTTGTCTCTATTTAACTCTTTTCATGCACCAACAAAGTATCGAAAAATTGCTCAAAAAAGCTCTGCTGCTTGACACCCAAGCAAGAGAAGAGCTATTAACAGGCGTTAGCAACCCTCACGACAAGAAAAAGCTCAGATACCTGTTGGATGATGATAGTAAGATTACGCAATTTGCCATCAAAACAGCCGGGGTCAAAAGTACACTGGTTGAACTGGCAGTTAACGAGTTGCAATTTGGCGATAAAATCAAGCAGTTTATTATTAAAAAACTGATAGCCAAAGGAGGAATGGGTTCCGTTTATTTAGCTTATGATGAAAAGCTCAAGCGTAATGTTGCCATAAAAAGTATTCGTGGCGAATATTTAAACAGTGAATCATCTATCAAACGCTTTGAACAAGAAGCCCAAATCCTCTCTCAAATAAATCATGCCTCGATTTGCCAAATATATGATTTTTTAGAATACCAAGATGGGCATTTGTTGGTGCTGGAATATGTCCGCGGGCAAACCTTAAATCATGTACAAATGTCAGAAACACAAAAGCTTGAAGTTTTTATGCAAATTACATCGGCCTTAAGTTATGCTCACAAGCAAGGCATTGTGCATCGTGATTTAAAACCCGACAACATCATGCTCAGTGATGAAGGTGTGGCAAAAATTTTAGATTTTGGTATTGCTAAATCAGGCATTGCAAATAATAGAAAAAAGCAACAACCTACACATGACCCCAGTCCTCAGTCTCACAAAACTATAACAAAGCTTGGGGCAATGATGGGCACATTAATGTACATGAGTCCAGAACAAGCGGCGGCTAAAGAGGTGGATTGGGCAAGTGATATTTATACATTGGGCGTGATTTTTCATAAAATATTAACTGGCGACTACATTTATGCAATCAAAAATACCGATAATTTACGCAGCCATGTTATCAAAGCTCAAGTTGACAATATTGAAAAATCACCCAAGCCATACCTTTCATTACTAAAATCCATGTTGCAATTTGACGCCACAAAAAGACCGAATGCACAACAAGTTCTCAAGCAATTACAACACATCAAAGAAATCCCAGAAAAAAGAAAAATACGCACGCTGAAAATTTTTGCGGTTTTGTTTTCAAGCGTGTTTATAGCCTTGTTTTTGTGGCAAGCAAAGACGTCTAAAAACCACCAACAAAAATCACAGTTTAAGCAAACCATCACTCAGCAAATTGACAAACTCAACACAGCGATGAACAAAGCTTATACTTTCCCTAAACACGACATCAGTGCCGAAATTGCTGCCATAAAAAAACAAGCCCAGCAAACACTAGTCAAAGTCAACACAGCACCATTTTTAAATGATAAAGAAAAAAATCACTACCTCGGAGCAATCGCTTTTGTGCTGGAAGATTATGCAAAAGCCAACGACTATTTAAAACACTCATTAAATAGCCAAACAAACCAAGAACCCAGATCGCAAATCGATGCCGAAATAGCCTATAAAATTGCCCAAAGTGAATTATTAAACTACTGGCACGCACATTTCAATGTCGGTTCCAGAAGAAATGGCATATTCCAAACACGAGAAGAACTGTTACAAAACAGTAAAATATCCTTGCAAAACATTGGTTATTACATTGATATTGCCAAAAAATCTGACAGCTTTGATGCGATAAGCGAAACAACCATTCAAGCCTACTCTTTATTTGAACAAAAACAGTTTCAACAAGCCTTGGATATCATCGATGCTAAACAAGCCAAAAAAAATGGCGACTACAAACAATTAAATTTTATTGGCAATCTGTACTGGGAGCTTTACAAACAGAATTTTTTAAATGAAAAATACAAAACAGCCGAAGAAAATTTAGCCAAAGCTACGCACTTTTACCAACTCGCCATTCAATATGGTCGAAGTTTTGCCGATTCGTATAACAATTTATGCAATGTCAGGCGAGAAAAACTCGAATCTGACATCTACAACAAACAAGGGCAACACCAAATTCTTTATCAACAAGCCTTAGAAAGCTGTTCAAGTGCCACTGTTATCACCCCCAAAAATAGTTTTGCCTATGACCAAATAGCTTACTTAAATTTACGCTACGCAATGCTGTTAAGTGACCGCGGGCATGATATTGAGACTTTACTCAGTGAAGCCTTAAAATGGAACCAAAAAGCTCTGTCTATCTATCCATCGCCTTTTTCCTATAAAAACAATGCGGTTATTCATTCCTTATTGGCAGAACAACAACTGCAAAAAGGCGATAATCCAACCGAAGAAATTAATAAAGCCTTAGATTCCTTGCTCCAAGCTTTAAGTATTGCACCCCAACAACAAGCCAATATTATGGAAAATTATTTCTACCATTTAATTACTAAATTTGACTACCTGATACAACATGGGCAAGCGGTATTGCCCGAAATGCTAGAAGCAGAGAAATTATTTACCCAAACGATAAGGCAAGAAAACTTTTCAGTAAAAGAAAATGACTACTTTTATGATAATTATGCCGACCTGGAATTATTAACCGCACAATCGCTCTACCAGCAAGGCAAAGACCCGCACGCATGGATTAAAAAATCCATCATTCATAACAAACAGGTGATGGATATTCCTGGCAATGATTCTTTTGCCAAGGCTGGCGTGCTCGCCAATCAACTATTACAAGTGAAAATTGCCTTTGCAGCCAAACAGGATATTAGTGTAAAAATCAATGAAATCATCGAGCAAGCCAATAGCATAAAAGAACTGGAGGATACTTTTTCATGGTTTAATCAATTGCGAGCACAAGCGTGGGAATTAAAAGCCAAACAACGCTTAAGAAAACAGCAAGATGCCAGTCAGGCGTTGGAAAAAATGCAGCAATTAGTCGAAAAATCAACCCAAATGAACCCAAACTCGACCGAAAATTACCTGATTTTGGCACGTTTTCATATATTATCAAGCACCAGCACTAACGATAAAAAAGCCCAAAG
>CAZQMH010000010.1:0-7824 GCA_964594435.1 uncultured Alcanivoracaceae bacterium | reverse complement strand
CTTTGCAAGCTCTGCAAAAAGGTTTAGCCATCAACCCAAACCAAGCCCAAGCTTACCAACTCTGGGCCCAAATTTACCAGTTTGCACAAGACAATAAAATAGCACTTACCCAACAGAACACCATTGCCAAACTCCTTGCAAAAGCCAAAAGTCTTAATCCAAAAATCAAGCCCTATTTATTTTAGTCCGTACTCCAAACTCGCAGATGAAAGGCATTATACAAAGCCTCATTCGAGTAAAAATCAGCAAAATCAATTGGTGTGTATTGTTGCAAATCGGCATAACTGACCTTAATCCAGACAATATTATTAACGCTATCTTGCCAAAAAACTTCGCCGCTGGCATCAATCACCGCTTGCCGATTGGCAACTTGAGGGTAATCATGTTTGTAGGCATCTGCTGGCATTTGGGCATGTGTATCACTATTATAATGGTAAAAATCATAAGTTGAACTAAACACTTGGGCGGTTTTTGTGCCATCATAACGAATACCCAAAGTGAAGGATTGAGAGGCGGTAAACATATTTTCAACCGTCACGGCAACATCTTGCGGCATACTTGCCAAAGGAAAATCTAAAAGGTAAATACCATTTTCATGCGTGGCAAAATGCCGCATACTGTGCAGCAACCAACTAGATTGGGCTTCATCGACCACCCATTGCCCAACAACCGAGTTACCTGTGTTATCGTCATAACGGTTGATGTTAAGCTCCATCATGCCATCCCACGGCAGGTTGTTTTGGTCTAAAATAAAGTTCGTTACGCCAAAATATTCTCCATCACAACTGCTGGCATGTTGGCTGAGTGGCAAAATAGTTGTGCAATTGGCATTGTGAGTTAAAAACGGCAGGTCATAAACACTCCAATTACCCGCATCACCCCAAATTCCATAAGGATCCCATAAAGCACTGGCAAAAACATAATGCGTAAAACCTTGTGCAAAATTAAAACCAATGGCCTCATCCACTTTGGCATCACTGCGGTAACCAGGATGAGAATTAATCAGTAAATTATTAAAATTGCGGAAATGCCCTTTTTCAACTGGACGCAGATAATAATCATCGCTGGCAAAAACACCGCTGGTTTTGCCGTCAACCAAAGGAAATTCAACAATGATATTATTGGTCGCACTGAATCCACTATGATACGTGGCAAAAGCGGTGGCAGGACCCATCCATGCATTCGGATTAGGGCTTAAATTATTCAAAGATGTGCCGACAAACAGGGTGTGGTTAATCAAACCCTTATCCCCTGAACCTGAGAAAAATTTACCAACACTATCGGCACTAACAAAGGACTCAAACGTTGGCCAAAATACTCTGTCCCAGAAATTACTGCTCTTGTTTTTCCACAATTTCCAACCAGAAATAGTGAAATTCTGCACATTTTCCCAATTATCAAGCCCGTCGGAAGTCGGTCGGTACTGAATGGATTGCACCGTACCAATGTTATCAATTTCGGCATTATCCAGCATCACGCCACGCAAGCCATTGGAATGCATGGTGTTATTATCGTAATTGCCTAAGGCCATACGGTACGGTAAAATCGGTACGTTGGCATTGGGTCCAACGGGTTGTGCGGGAAATGCCATCCACAGCCCGAAACCTTCGGCATCGGCAAAGGTATTGTTGGTCACGGTATTGTCTGGGTTGCTTGCCCACATGCCACTGGCGCCCGTTTCCAAACCCCATTGTTCGCTGACATCATGCAGTTTTAAAGCATCGGCAACAGCTGGAAAACGCACCTTCAACACCAAATTACCATCAATAATATTGCGTCTTTCAACCGCATCTTCGAGATAAATCGCATGCCCAAGAATGTCAAAGCAACTGTTGTTAAGTAATTTTACGCCATTGGTGCCATGAATGGTGATGCAACGATTTTTGGAATGATGAATACTGCTGTTTTGCATAAAATGATTGCTAACATCCCCTATTTCGTTGCCAAAACCATCGTAACTTAAACGATGCCAATGCATGGGATAGCGTCCGAGTTGCCCCGCCTGTCCTACGCGATTAAATTCAACCCCATCAATATGCACCACAGAGCTCAAATTCATAACCATAACATGGGCGCCAAAACCCTCATTTTGCCACAAACTATCATCAGGGCTTTGAATGACAATATGACGGCTGATATTGGCAACTTCGGCACGTTCATCTAAAATTGTTGGCGTATAAGCTGCGTTATCAGGCGGTATCACTCTATCGACATCGGTCAAACTCATACCAGAGTTGCTAACATATTGCAACAATCCCCAATGGAAATCAAACACTGGCGAAGTTAAATTGAGGCTGTTATTTGTAACTGATGCAATTTCGTATTCTTGCGTTTCAGCGACACCGTAATAATCACTTGGGGCGATGATTATTTTATCTCCGCTGAGCCAATCTTGGGCATCAAGGATGGTAATTTGGGTTGAATTTGGGTTGATGTGCCCGTTTATTTTGTTCCAAGTCGAAGCTGGAGTTTGCCCATAGAGTTCTAAATTGCCACCGTTGACAATTAATCCACGTGACAAGCTATTGCCATTGGTATTGCTGCCCGTTAAATTGATAATGGCATTGTGGGTAAAGGGATTGGTTGGCGAACCAATTTGCAACGTACCAGTTAAATCAATCCAATCGCTCGTTAAAGTCAGGTCACTTTCGGCAAAAACCAGCGTGCCATTAATGGCTAAACTGGCTAAATTAGCCGAATTTATATCCAGAATAATGGTTTTACCAAAAGGTATTTCGACAGCTTCACCATTAATCGGCACACTATTGGATTGCCATGAGGCTGGGTTTGACCAATACAGTGGTGCTTCAAAACTATTATCAAAAATGTATTCATTGCTATGGCAAAGAAAAGAGAAAAGGCATAAGGCTAAAATATATTTCATTGGTACTCTTTTTTTATTGTCTTACTTTCTTTTCGTAATTTATCTAAAAAAAGTGCCATAAATTATGCTAAAATCTCAAAATGAATAAGCAAAAACGTATCGAAATCTTTAAACGCTGGCAAAGAATCAACCCAAACCCAACAACCGAGCTAGAATACTCCTCAACTTTTCAGCTACTTATTGCCGTTATTTTATCGGCACAAGCCACCGACGTTGGGGTCAATAAAGCCACCTCACGTTTGTTCAAAATTGCCGCTACGCCACAACAAATCTACGATTTAGGCCTAGAAACCTTAAAAGATTACATCAAAACCATTGGACTTTATAACAGCAAAGCACAAAATATCATCAAAACCTGCAAAATCCTCATTGAACAACACCATTCAATTGTACCCAATGACAGACAAGCCTTGCAAGCCCTGCCAGGAGTCGGTCGCAAAACTGCCAATGTAGTGCTCAACACCGCCTTTGGGCAGCCAACTATGGCAGTGGATACCCATATTTTCCGCGTCGCAAAACGCACTAAAATCGCTCATGGCAAGGATGTTTTGCAAGTCGAGAAGAGTCTCCTTAGGCTTATTCCAGAAGAATATTTAATGAACGCTCATCATTGGCTAATACTGCATGGACGCTACACCTGTAAAGCTCGCAAGCCAAATTGCACGGAATGTATCATTGCCGATTTGTGCGAATATACGCACAAAAGTGTTAGTTAAGGTATAATCTCAGTTTTTAATGATAAGGCAAACAGATGAAAGATTTTATTTTAGCTCTATTTTCACTACTTTTCTTATTCAGTTTTAGTGCCCAAGCTTTTATAACGGTAGGAAATGATGGGCAATGTGATTTTAATTCCATTACTGATGCCGTGGTGCAAGCCAGTGCCAACCAAGATTTTGAAATACGCATTGCTTACAATAAAATCTATTTTGAAAACCTCACTTTTGATACTGTCCCTGTATCGCTTATTGGCGGATTTGCCAATTGTAATGATGCCTCAAATAACAGTGTTTCGGCAACAAACTATACAAAAATTGATGGCAGCAATCTGTTTAAGCCGGTTATTGTCATCAAAAATATTGCCAGCACTTCAGCAAACATCAAATTTTCTCAGTTGGAAATATACAATGGTTTGGGAAATTCTTTAAACCCAAGTGGCGGTATAACGATTAAAGATGTCGATGTGAGGTTTGCTATGAAGCAGCTCTACCTGCATGACAATACCTCAGAAAAAGGAGGAGCAGTTTATGCCACTCGCTTTGATAGCACTGGCTTTTTAAACACTATTCTTATGGATTCGATTAATTTTGATAGCAATACTGCCAAAGATGGCGGTGGCTTGTATTGCCGCGAATCGCACATTTATATTTATGGTCAATCGGTTATCCAATCCAATCAAGCTCTTGGGCCTGGAGGCGGCAGCCGTGATGGTGAAGGTGGTGGCATTTATGCAACAGATAATTGCCAGCTCAATTTTTACGCTGGCAGCACTAACTTTAGCCAAGGTATCGTCTCCAATACCGCCAATGGCAATGGTGGCGGCATTTATGCCAGCATGGCCGCAACAGTTGTGCTTGATGGTTATGGTGCCAACAACTTGGGCATTTCGATGGGAGACGCTAACACGCCGGTCAATGTGACAAATAATCTTACCAATTTTCATGACGGTGCAGGTATTTATGCCGATGGCATAGCCACGCAGGTGTTTGCTTATGGTGCCATAATTAATTTCAATGCCGCAGCAGGCTCCTATGGTGGCGGAGTGGCCGTTAATAATTCAGCACAATTCACCATGTTACGTAAAGCTGACCACTGTTGGGATAATTATTTATGTAACCAAATATACGGCAACAAAGTCTTTTCGAGCACGGGCTTTCCATCCTATGGTGGAGCACTGAGCGGGCAAAATCAGGCTGAAATCATCATTAAACAAGCCATTATTAAACACAATCAGGCACAACGTGGAACCGCTGTTTATCTGAATAACTCCACCATTACAATGGAATCCTCCATGCTGTATAAAAATGGACAATTTGGTAGTGTCGCTAATTTACAAGATGAATCTTTGGTTGATTTAGTCGCTTCGCCCTCCGCTACTTTTGCATTTTCCACTTTTGTTGATAACCAAGTCACCCAAACGGTGTTTGACAATTTGATTTCTCCTATCAAACTTTACTCCAGCATTATTCAAGACGGTGTCTCTGTTTACCAAACAGCAACATTAAATCCCAATGAGGTATTTGAATGTTTGTTGACTCATGAGAATGTATCATTTAATGGCACAAATGGCAGCATAGTTGGTACGCCCAATTTCATAGATGTTTTCAATGAGGATTACCACTTGCAAAACAATTCATTGGGCGTAGATATGTGTTTTGCGGGAATATTTCCACCAACAGTAGCGGATATTGATGGCGAATTGCGAAATGGAATGTATAATGCGGGTGCTGATGAAACTTCAAGTTTCATTGACTTAATATTTAAAAACGGTTTTGAATAATCCAAAAACCTATAACCCAAATCCCGATATAGAAAAAAAAATAGGAAAAAAAAATGACATATGATTTATACCCAAATCTTGATAGAGAAGCGCGAATTAGAGTGCAATCAGTTGGACCGCATAGCAAATCAATAAAATTCATAGTCACCTCATTGGTAATAAGATATTTTCTTGGTTTGCTAGGCGTGCTAAGAGGTTGGGCTATAATTGTGTTTTCTATATCGAGACTTGGGTTAAAAATAAATGCACTCGTATTACTGTTATTTTTGTCTACAACTAACGTCTTGGCAAAAACAAAATTAGTTAACCCCGAGACGATTACTGTCTCCACAACCCTGACCTTAGAACAAGTTGAAAAAGCCATCAAAGGGGCAATTATACAACTTGGCTGGATACCTGTTGCAATAAAAGAGAGCAATGATAACACCAAGTTCATACACGCCTCTTATGCCATTCGTCGCCATAAATTAACGCTTGGTATAAATTATTCGACAAAACAAATTGATTTTGGCTATATTCGCAGCACTAATTTGAAATATAAAAACAAAAGAGGCAAACAGTACATTCACAAGAATTATATGGTGTGGACAAAAGAATTAGCTAAGCAAATCAAGCACAATATTGATATGGGAACTGAATTCTCTTATGAAAAGGCTGTGGCTAATGCACCACGTGTATCCAATCCACCGCCAAAAGAAGCATTTAAAAACTTTTCACAGTTTAAACTGTTGCCAACCATTTTAGCCACTCCTTACCAAGGTCATAAAGGTAATGAATCGACCCGGACCAATTTAGACCACAATTTTCAATCAAATTTAGTGGTGCTACTAGAAAGCTTAAAAGGCAATGGCTCATCAAATCGCACACTTATTATTCAGCCACGTATTCAAGCTGTTAAATTTATTGGAACGGGTGCAAGGATTTGGGTTGGGTCATTGGCAGGCAGATCTTGGATAATAGTTAAACTGACTATTACCGAAGAAGCAACGGGTAAGATTATTGCCCAACCTGAACTGTACCGACGTGCAAATTTTTCATCTGGCTACACTGTTTCTCGTTCAGATTATAAGATGGTAGAGGATATGGCTTTAGATATTACTAATTATTTTGAAAAAAATTATGAAGTCGCCATTGGTGGCGGGGTTTATCCGCCACTTGAAATACAAAAGAAAATAATGAAGTAATACCCAACACCGATAGAGAAAAAAATGTGTTAGAAAAAGTTAAACAACAATTGTTAGATGCTGGTGGGCTTGATGAATCAAGTCTGGAGAATGCCCTGAGTTGCTGCTTGTCAAAAGGAGCAGACTTTGGGGACTTGTACTTTCAGTCTTCACGAGTAGAATCATGGATGCTGGAAGACAAAAAAGTCAAAAGTGGCAGCCATAGCATCGATGCAGGTGTCGGTGTTCGAGTGAACTTAGGCGAAAAAACTGGCTTTGCCTACAGTGATGCCATGACCAATGACGGCATGATGTCCGCAGTAAAAACAGCTCGTTCCATTGCAAAAGGCAACAGCAATGTTCCGCCTGTGAAGATAAAAGCACAAGAAACACCACAGATTTATACCCCCAATGACGTGCTTGCTGGTGTGAGCAATGCACAAATCATTGCCTTACTCAAGCAGATGGATGTTATGGCAAGAAAACAGGACAACCGAATTGCAAAAGTCATCTGCTCTTTGGCAACCGCACAAGAATATGTTTTAGTAGCCGCCAGTGATGGAACATTGGCTGCCGATATTCGCCCGATGTGCAAATTAAGTATTCAAGTGATTGCCAATGATGCCCAAGGCAGGATGGAAGTTGGGTTTTCAGGTGGTGGCGGACGGCACAGTTTGTTGCAACTATTTGAGCAAGGAGTCGATGAAAAATTTGTCAAGCAAGCGGTAAAATCCGCCCTAATCAACCTTGATGCCATCCCCGCACCAGCAGGCGATATGCCCGTTGTTTTAGGTGCTGGTTGGCCTGGCGTATTGCTGCATGAAGCAATCGGTCACGGCTTGGAAGGCGACTTTAACCGCAAAGGCACTTCCGCTTTTTCTGGCAAAATTGGTCAACGTGTCGCCAGTGAAGCTTGTACCATTATTGATTCAGGTATTCTGCCCAATCGTCGTGGTTCTTTGAACATAGATGACGAAGGCACACCCGCCGCTGAGAATGTTTTGATTGAAAATGGCATACTCAAAGGTTACATGCAAGACAAACTCAATGCCCGTTTAATGGGCGTAAAACCTACGGGCAATGGTCGCCGTGAATCATTTGGACACTTACCGATACCACGAATGACCAATACTTATATGTTGCCAGGACAATACGAACACCAAGAAATTATCGCCTCGGTCAAAAAAGGCATTTATGCAGAAAATTTTCGTGGTGGACAAGTGGACATAACCAATGGTAAGTTTGTGTTCTCTGCCAGCGATGCTTTTTTGATAGAA
>CAZQMH010000009.1:20112-21722 GCA_964594435.1 uncultured Alcanivoracaceae bacterium | reverse complement strand
CCATGATTAAATTCTTCCGAAAAATCCGCCAAAACCTCCTAAACGAAGACATATCCATCCAATTGATAAATTCAGAGATGATAAAATGAACATTCATATTGAAACAAAACGGTTAATTTTCCGCGACATTGAAGACAGCGACTTAGCTGGCATGTATGCACTAGATTCAGACAGTGCGGTGCATCAATATTTAGGTGGAAAGCCCATAAAAAACAGGGATGAAGCACAAAGGATAATCAATAATATTCGTCAACAGTATGTTGATAATGGCATTGGACGTTGGGCTGTTATTGATAAACAAAGCGGTGATTTTATCGGCTGGGGTGGCTTGAAATTAGAAGATGTTGTCAGAAGTGAATTTAACTATATTGACTTAGGCTACCGACTAAGACGAGAATATTGGGGCAAAGGAATCGGTACTGAAATCGCAAAAGAATCGTTAAAACATGGGTTTAACACACTCAAATATGATGAAATTTGTGCCGCTGCCGATATTAACAATATCGGTTCTAATAAAATTTTAAGCCGATCGGGCATGAAACTCATCGAAACATTTGAATTAGACGGCATTAAACACAATTGGTATAAAGCCCAAAATTCAGAATGGTCAAAACTTGAGCTTTAATCCGATATTTAAAACCTTTTATTAATCCAATTGTGAAAAGTCACTAAATTGTTAAGGTGTTGTAATTAATCTAAAGAAATTTGTTTAACTGTTTATGCGTGTACCAAAACATAAGCACTGCACTGACTATAACTATAACCACAACAGACCAAAACAGCGTTATTAAAGGATAACCCAATTGTACAATAAGGACATAATTAACCGAAACGGGCAGTATCAATTGCCGCAGCAGACCAACAACCAAGAGAAAATTCGGTTGCTTAATGGCTTGTAGCACAGCAACGCAGGTAAATATAACGACGTAGGCATAAAATGCAGCTGCATCAATACGTAAATAGAGGGTTCCAAATTTTATGATATCGGCATTATCACTAAAAAAGCCCATGAATAACGGGCCCGCAAAGACCATTATTGGGATAAAAAACAGTGAAACTAAAAAGCCAAGCTTTAAGGTTGTCGTATAGGTGAGTTGGATGCGATCAAAGGCTTGGATGCCAAAATTTTGACCCACCAAAGCCATAACTGCTGAACTTAAACCCAAAACTGGCAATAGTAAAACTTGTTCAATGCGCAAAGCCACAGAATTGCCTGCCACTGCTTCGCTGCCAAATCTTCCGACAAATGCCCCAATAATAACAGTCATGAAATTGAAGCTGGCAGGTAGGATTTGCTTGAGACAGGCTTTCCAATGATTGAAATCAAAAGCTGGCCAACTAAAAGCCTGGGTCTTTTTCTTCAGTGCGTTAAACAAATACAAGGCCGATAAGGTTTATATTATAACAGTTGCCAATGCCAGACCCTTGATGCCCATAACCAATCCAATACCAATGCTATTGGCTATCCAGGTTTTAACTTCGGTTGTGTTTTTATTGGCAAAATCTGGAGCAACCATTGCCGAAGTACCACTCTGTAAACCAATGGTCAAAGCAATCAACAAGATAAACACAATGCTGGCAATTGACAACCCCACTAAAGCGGTATCTGA
>CAZQMH010000009.1:0-20012 GCA_964594435.1 uncultured Alcanivoracaceae bacterium | reverse complement strand
ACATCATCCCCATAGAAGCCGGAATGGCAAGCTTAATCAGATGAGAGCGAATAGAGCCTTGGGTGAGATTGCTGTGTTCTGTCATTGTATCTATCTTAACCTCAAAAAATGTGACCCAATAGAATTGTTTGATTTTAAAGCATATAAATTCTATTTATCATCAAACCTAAGGGAATTGGTGCTAAGATGAACATTATGAAAAATAAAAATTTGATAATTTGGCTTGTTCTAACCCTTATCATGACTGTTTCTTGTAACAAGAAGATAAATGAACACCCTTCACAGCTAACGGTAAACTCAAAAAAAGCCATGAGTCAGCCCTATGTGATTTTAATTTCACTTGATGGCTTCCGCTGGGATTATGTAGAACGATTCAAGCCACCGAATTTGATGGAATTTATAAGAAATGGTGTCAAGGCAGAGTCACTTATTCCATCTTTTCCATCCAAAACCTTTCCCAATCATTACACCATTGCCACAGGTATGTATCCTGATAAAAATGGAATCATCGGCAATTCATTTTATGATTATAAGACGGGTTTAATCTATAGCATTAAGAACCGCGAACGGGTAAAGGATGGTCAATTTTATCAGGGTTCACCAATTTGGGTTCACGCCGCTAAAGCAGGCATGGTTACAGCCAGTTATTTCTTTGTTGGAACTGAAGCCAAAATTCAGGGCATCAGGCCCAGTTATTATTTCAATTACGAATTAATAGCCAATCAAAAACGAGTCACCCAAGCTTTAGATTGGCTTGCATTACCTGACAACCAAAGGCCTCATTTTATGACCTTGTATTTTTCAGATATGGATACCATTGGGCATAGGTTCGGACCCAATAACGATGCCATTTTAAAAGACACATTATGGAAATTAGATGTGGTTTTAGGTCGCCTATTTAAAGGTGTTAAAAACAGCAAGCTGCCAGTTAATATTGTTATAGTCTCAGACCACGGCATGATGAATATCCCTGTTGAGCATTATATTCCATTTGAAAGCATAAAAAATGATGAACGCTATTTGGCAATTGATAATGGTGCAATAATCAACATTCATCCAAAACATAAATTGCAAACAAAATTTATTTTCAATGAGCTAAAGAAAAAAGCCAATACGCAACATTTCAAAGTTTATAAAACCCAAAACACTCCAGGGTTTGAATATATTCCAAAAAGTAAAAACTGGGGAACGATACAGCTTGTTGCCGATAAAGGCTATTATTTTCTCAACAGTGAAAATATAAGAGTTAAAAAAGAAATGGACAATAACATTTTCGGTGCCCATGGTTTTGACACCAAAAACAAAGAAATGCACGGCATCTTTTATGCCAATGGACCTGCCTTTAAAAACGGTTTGACGATTCCTTCATTTAAAAATATTCATATTTATCCAATCCTGTGTCGTATATTAGGTTTAGATATTCCAATTGATATTGATGGGAAAATAGAGGTATTAGAGAAAATTCTAACAACGCAGTAGCTTCCTATTCTCACTAATTTCCTGTATTTGTATTTTTACCAATGCTGGCAATCATCGAACCACTAACAATACATATAATGCCAATAGCTCCAATCTTACTGATGTGTTCTGCGGTGACGAGAGTGGGCAAAAGTTGTGCCATAAAGTTGATAAAAAACAGCGTGAAAACAGGAATAATAGCAATAACCATGCCCACCCGTGAAGCGTGCCAATAGGTTAACGCCAATGAAAAAGCACCATAGGCACCAACAGTATTAAAACACGCATAGCCAACTGCCCACCATTGGTTTTGGTTTAAATCAGCAATCGCCATAGGCACAGATAGTGGCAACAAAACAAGGCTAGCAAGAACATAAATAAAAGCCAAAATAGCTTGTGAGGATAGCACCGCATGTAATTTTTTTTGAATGAGGGCATAAATTGCCCACGAAATAGCAGCAAAAAGCATAATAATGGCTCCCGTTTTGTATTCGCTTTTCAAAACATTTGCCATCTGGTCTTTAAAAAATAAAAACAAACCAAAAACCAACAGTCCTGCCCCAATTTTTTGTTTGAGATAAAATTTTTCTTTGTAGAAAAAAACACCGCCAACAATCATTAACAAAGGTGCTAACTGTATCAAAACTTGAGCATTGCCTGGTGTGGTTTTGGCTAAACCCAAGAGGAATAAAACATAATTACCAATTAACATCAGTCCCGCCAACAACAACCACATCCAGTTAATTGCGGAAAGTTGCAAAAATCCACGCCATGAGCCTGTTAAAAAAATCAAAAAGCAAGTAAAAACTGCAGCCGTGAAAAAGCGAAACCACGTGAGAGTCCACGCATCTAATGCGGCTAAACCTATATGCAAAGCCACTGGCAATGTTGCCCAAAAAAAGACAACCAAAAGCGAGAGGCTTAAACCAATTTTCCAGTTATTATGCGATGCATTCATGGCTCTATAATCAGCAATAAAAACATGGTATTATGTGGCATGCAAGCATAAAAGCTAATGATTATTTGAGTTTTTTGCAAATTTCATAGCGAAAACAACTGGTTTCATGATCATTGGTCATACCTGAGGCTTGCATTAGGGCATAACAGATGGTTGTGCCAATAAATTTAAACCCACGCTTTTTTAAATCCTTGCTAATGGCATCAGACACCAAGGTGGAAGAAGGCACATTTTTTAAGCTTTTAAATTGATTAACAATGGTGGTGTTATCGACAAATTGCCACATATAGCTATCGAAACTGCCAAATTCTTGCTGCACTTTGGTCATACATTGGGCATTGTTGCGGGTGGAATATACTTTTAAGCGGTTACGAATAATTTTTGGGTCTAACAGCAATTCATCGAGTTGAGCATCAGTCATACGTGCTACTTTTTTGATGTCAAAATTATAAAATGCCGATTGATAGCCCGCACGTTTATTGATAATTGTACGCCAACTCAAGCCCGCTTGCGCCCCTTCAAGTGTTAAAAACTCAAACCACAAATCATCGTCATGAATAGGTACGCCCCATTGTTCATCATGGTATTTTTTTTCAGCTTCATCATGGCATGCCCATGCGCATCTTTTTACACTTGTCATAAAATCTTACTGTTTTTGTTGCAAACAGCTTATTTTTACATAATAAATTCGTTTAGTCAGTAACATTACCGTAAAATAGCCACATGAAAAATATATTTACAAACTGCCAATTTCTGACCTCAGCTTATAAAGTTTCACAATTGCCTGCTGATAATGGGCTGGAAATTGCCATTGCGGGACGGTCCAATGCGGGCAAATCCACCACCCTCAATACACTTGTTGGCAACAAAAAATTAGCAAAGGTGAGTAAAACACCAGGCAGAACACAGTTGTTAAATTGTTTTGACTTGGGACAGAACCGCCGCATAGTTGATTTGCCAGGCTATGGTTTTGCCAAGGTTCCAAAAAAAGTCAAAGCTCATTGGCAACATGAAATAAACCTTTATTTACAAAACAGAAAAAGCCTTATTGGTGTGGTTTTAGTGATGGATATTCGCCACCCTTTAAAGGAATTTGATAAACAATTCCTCTATTGGGCTGACCAGTCGGGTCTGTATTCGCATGTATTGTTAAACAAATCCGACAAACTCAAATCAGGCAAAAGAAAAGCCACTTTATTAGCCGTACAAAAAAGCATGACTTCTATTTCTCGCACTTCTTCCATTCAGACTTTTTCGGGCTTGAAAAAGGAAGGAATTGCCGAACTTTCATCGACTTTGTTTTCGTGGCTCAATGATCCAAGTGTTATGGATTTGGGCGAAGAAGAAGAATGAGTCAACGCGTTTTACAAGGAATGCTCACCATTGAAGCATTTTTAGATGAGCAATCTCAACTGAAAATAATTTTTTCACAGGCTGAAATAAAAGCATTGAACCAACAAATATCTGAGGAATTATTTGCCATACTTCCTCATATTTCCGACAGCTCTTATGCTATTGTTGGCGGTTTGTACCAGAGCAGTGAAATTTTACAGCCGAGCTTTCGTATTCACACGCAACTGCGGCAGTATGCAAATGCCGCCCTAAAAGGTGAAAATAATCGCCGCAATCAATTAATTATTGGAGCCAATAGCGAAGGTCACTTACCCGCAGGCTTGCAACAAAACAAAAAAGTACAAAAAACACCATTATTTTTATTGCCTTTTGTCATTATCACAGAAAATGACGAAACAAAAAACACCTTTGAAAATCAGCTGATGCACAAAGGCATGGGTTCTAAAAAATTAGTGCGACAATTGCAAGATTTAATGGGCGTTAAAATCAGGCATGTTAATTTTATGACGGTTTTAGACTTGGCAGCGATGATGCACAATCATTTGCAAATGGCTGGTTTTGAGGAATTATGGCAGTTATTAGAACAGGCGATTTTTAACCAAAATCCTGAAACAAAAGTCATCACCAAACAACTTAACGAATTTTATTTGTCCAAAAAAATTGTTTTTACGCCATTTTTTTCCTATCTTTATTGGTTAAATTCTAGCACAGCTAAAGCGTTAACTGACCCGCAACTTGCCTATTTGCATTACACCCAAGTGCAACGGCAATATGTTGCAACTTTGCAAGAACACGGTTTGGATGTGCGACAGTTTGTGCCAAATTCGGACAATTATCCCATGAGCGAGCAGCATATTTGTTTTGCGACTCTTGAGCAAAGTCGCATCAAGGGCAATTATTTTCACGAAATTATTCAGCCTCTTGATTCGACACAAAAGATAAATGTTGATAAAAATACTCACCAGCATTTAGGCGTGCTTTATTTTCAACTCGAAGATGACAAGGGCGGTTTGGAGTTTTATTATCCGTTAAATCCAGCAGGAATTAAGCAAGTCGAACATATTCTATCCCAATCTCAATCGTGAAAACTCTAGTAATTATGCCTATAGCCATTAGTTATAGGCATTCTGCGGTCTTTGCCAAATGCCATTTTGGTCACCCGTGGCCCCAGTGCTGCTTGTTGTCGTTTGTGTTCGTTTCTATCGACCATTTTTAGAATTTTTCTAACCAACTGCAAATCATGCCCATCCTTGGCAATGCTTTTGGCGTCTTTAAAATCATGAATATAAGCCTTTAAAATAGCATCCAGTTGTGGGTATTCTGGCAAAGAGTCGGAATCTTTTTGTTCGGCTCGCAACTCGGCAGAAGGTGCCTTGTTGATGGTATTGTTTGGTATGACTTGGCTTATGCTGTTGCGAAATTCGCATAATTGGTAAACCTGTTGTTTAAACAAATCCTTAATGATGGCAAATCCTCCTGCCATGTCGCCATACAAGGTGCTGTACCCCACCGCTATTTCACTTTTATTGCCTGTAGATAATAAGATGGCATTTTGGTTATTGGCAAAACTCATGGCGATGATGCCCCGAATTCTGGCTTGAATATTTTCATCGGTTAAGTTTTGAAAATAATCCTCCATCATTGGTGCCAGAGTTTTTTCAAAATTGGCATGAAACGATTCGATGGCAATGGTGTGGGTTTTTATTTGCAAATTTTGTGCGAGCACAGTGGCATCTTCGATAGAATGAGAGGAAGAAAATTTAGAGGGCAACAATAATCCCGTTATATTTTGAGCTCCAATCGCATCTGCTGCCAATGCTGCACATAGAGCAGAATCTATGCCACCTGATAAGCAGATGACTGCTTTTTTGAAACCATTTTTGTTAAAGTAATCACGTGTACTTAAAATTAGGGCTTGATAAATTTCTTGCAATTGCGTGAGCCGTTGGCTTATGTTTTTTGTGGGTTTTTGCGTATCAAAAACCAACAGTTGTTGGTTAAATGTTTGGCATTGTGCCATGAGTTCACCTTTGGCGGTGATAATAACACTGGTGCCATCAAACACCAGCTCATCTTGTCCGCCATAAGTATTGCAGTAAATAAGGTTAGCATGGTTATCTTTGCAGCGTTTTTTTAACATGGCAATACGTGAACCAATTTTGCCAGAAGCATACGGTGAGGCTGAGATATTGAGCAGCCAATCCACTTTGTTTTGAGCTTGCTGCACCACAACTTGTGCATCATTCCAAATATCTTCGCAAATAGATACGCCAAATTTGTAATTCTGCCCTTTGATTTCCACCTCTAGGATGCCATCATGTGTGCCCTTTGTGAAATAACGATGCTCATCAAATACCAAATAATTCGGCAATTGTTGTTTATCATAAATCATTTTAATTGTGCCATTTTGGATAAAAGCAGCCGAATTGTGGCGTTTTTCAGGCTCATTCGGGTGATTTCGAGGAAAACCAATAAGCACGCATATATCTTTACAGGCATGAGCAATGGTTTTAACCGATGCCACACAATCGTCAATAAATTGTTGATGGTAGAGTAAATCTTCGGGCAAATAACCGCAGACGGTTAATTCAGGAAAGACCACTAAATCAACATCTAAATTTTGGGCACGTTTGATATTTTTTAAAATTAAGCGTTGGTTATTTTGAATATCACCAACGCATAAATTGATTTGAGCTAACGCCAGTTTCATGTTGAATAGTTACGATGTTTCCATCTTGGCTTTGTATTCGCCCAAAGCGGCGGCTGAGTTCATGCGTGCACGGTGGGAAAGTTCGCTTTGTGCGGCGTGAATATTATCTTTCGGGTTTGAACCCCAGACTTTTAAAGCACTGGATTGCAATGCTCGACCAAAGGAAAAACTTAAAGGCCAAGGCAATGGCCCGAGTTTGTTCATTTCATTGAGGTGTTCGGTTGCCTCAATTTCACTTTGCCCACCCGATAAAAAGACGATGCCAGCCAAACTCGCTGGTACCGCATTTAACAGACAACTGACCGTTGCCTCGGCAACTTCCTCTGGGCTGTTTTGCTCACTGCATTTATCACCTGCGGTGACCATGGAAGGTTTTAAAATGGTGCCTTCTAAAAGCACATCATGTTCATAAAGATGAGTGAATAAAGTTTTCCATGCCAGTTCATTAACATCATAAGCGGTATCAATGTCATGTTCACCTGTCATTAGCACCTCTGGTTCAACAATCGGCACAATGCCCGCTTCCTGGCATAATGCAGCATAACGAGCCAAGGCATGGCAATTGGCATCAATATTAGCTTGCGATGGCAAACCCGTTTCATCATTTATGCTGATAACGGCACGCCATTTGGCAAATCTGGCACCAAGTTTGGCGTATTCCGCTAGGCGTTGTCGTAAACCATCCAATCCTTCGGTGACTAATTCTCCTTGAAAACCTGCCATCGGATGCGCCCCTTTATCGACTTTTATGCCAGGTATTATGCCTGCATCTTGCATGATTTTTACGATGGAATCACCACTTTTGCCATCTTGTCTGAGCGTTTCATCAAATAAAATTGCACCTGAGATGTATTCGCCCAAATCGGCAGTGGTGAGCAACATGTCACGGTAATCGCGACGGTTATTTTCGTTGCACTCCACACCAACAGAGTCGAATCTTTTTTGGATGGTGGGTGTGCTTTCATCAATAGCGAGTATGCCGCGACCAGGTGCTACCATGGCAGCCGCAGTTTCAATTAACTGTTCTACGTTCATTATTTAGGGTTCCCCTTTAGGATTATTTGTTATTTTGTTGGATAGCGCGTGCTTCCAAAATTTCGACTGCTGGCAGTTTATTGCCTTCTAAAAATTCTAGAAAAGCACCGCCGCCTGTGGAAATATAGGAAATACATTTTTCAATTTCGTATTTATCAATAGCTGCTAAGGTATCACCACCACCTGCGATGGAAAAACCTTCACTCGCAGCAATGCCTTTGGCTAATGTTTCGGTGCCGTTGCCAAATTGATTAAATTCAAAGACACCAAGTGGACCATTCCATACAACCGTTCCTGCTTTACGTGCCATTTCGGCAAATTTTGTCGCCGTTTCAGGCCCAATATCTAAAATCATGTCGTCATCTTCGACTTCATCAACTGATTTAATCGTGGCTTCGGCTGATTCGCTAAATTCTTTGGCACAAACCACATCGGTTGGTACCGGAATTTCGCGTTCTTGCTCTTTGGCTTGCTGCATGAGTAGTTGGGCTTGTTCAATCAAATCCTCTTCAAACAATGATTTGCCCACATTATGACCCGCAGCGGCGATAAATGTATTGGCAATGCCGCCACCAACAATCAATTGGTCAACTTTTGTCGACAGACTCTCAAGCACGGTTAATTTGGTCGAAACTTTCGAGCCACCAACAATCGCCAGCATTGGACGAGCTGGTTCATGTAAGGATTTTGTCAAAGCCTCAAGTTCTCCCGCCAATAACGGACCTGCCGTAGCAATGGCAGCAAACTTAGCCACGCCATAGGTTGAGGCTTGCTTTCTGTGAGCCGTGCCAAAAGCATCCATGACGAAAATATCGCATAATTGTGCCATTTTTTTGGCTAATCGTTCATTATTTTCTTTTTCACCAACATTAAAGCGAACATTTTCCAGCAAAACTAACTGCCCTTTTTTCACTTGTACGCCATCTAGCCAATCTTTGACCAACACAACATCTTGTTCCAAGGCTTTGGATAAATAATCAGCCACCGGTTGTAACGAATACTGTTGTTCAAATTGACCTTCTGTGGGTCGTCCCAAATGCGACATAACCATCACCGCAGCACCTGCTTGCAGGGCTGTTTTTATTGTTGGCAAAGAGGCTAAAATTCTTTTTGCACTCGTCACTCTGCCATTTTTAATCGGCACATTTAAGTCTTGACGAATCAAAACCCGTTTATTATTCAGGTCTTGATCTTGCATTTTTAATATGTTCATAAGCATTGCGTTAATATAATGAGGCAGATTTTAGCTTAAAACCATACTAAATTACAAATTTATGCGGATTTATGCCTTCATTAAAGCAATTGAGGTGTCAATCATCCGACAAGAAAAGCCCCATTCGTTATCATACCATGACAAAACTTTCACCATATTGCCCTTCATAACCTTGGTTAAGCCCGCATCAAAAGAAGAGGATTTCTCACAATGATTAAAATCAACCGATACCAAAGGTAAATCGTTATAACCCAAGACGCCTTTCATACCTTGTGAAGCCTTTTTCATGATGGCATTGACTTCTTGTACGCTTGTTTCTCTGGCGGCTTTAAAAACCAAATCAACCACCGAAACATTAATGGTCGGCACACGCATGGCAAAACCATCAAGCTTACCATTTAATTCAGGCAAGACCAAGCCCACAGCAACCGCCGCTCCGGTACTGGTTGGTATTTGGCTCATGGTTGCCGAGCGTGCTCGACGCAAATCTTTATGAAAAACATCGGTCAAGACTTGATCATTAGTATAGGCATGAATGGTCGTCATTAAGCCATGTTCAATACCAATAGCATCATTTAACGGCTTGACCAAAGGAGATAAACAATTGGTCGTGCAAGAAGCATTTGAGACGATAACATCACTGGCTTGCAAAATATGATCATTGACACCATAAACAATAGTCGCATCCACAGCACCATTAGCAGGAGCGGATAACAAGACCTTTTTCGCACCTGCTTGCAGATGTTTGCTGGCAGTTTCTTTGCTGCGAAAAATACCCGTGCATTCCATAACGACATCAATTGCCAATTCTTTCCACGGCAAATCCTCTGGGTTTCTTATGGCATAAACATTAATTTCATCGCCATTGACCACCATTTTGTTGTCAATCATTGCCACCTCGGCATTAAAGCGGCCATGAGTGGTATCAAATTTAGTCAAATGCACATTGGTATTAACATCGCCCAAGTCATTGATGGCAACTATTTGTATTTCATCTCTGCGATTGTATTCATAAACAGCTCGTAACACATTACGACCAATTCTGCCGTAACCATTAATTGCGACTCTTATCATTATTTTCTCCTGATTTTTATGAGTAATGGTCTATTATCCATTATAATATTAGCAAATGCTAATAAAAGGTTTTTATAGACATTATAAACTAAAGTAATAGCAATTGAATTTTATTTGCATCCATGCTGTTGTATAAGCCAAAGAATCAAACTATAATCCTATCAAATATGACAAATAACAATACCAAAATTAATTCGCTTTATGAACAAATTAAGTTCATGAGCCCCGCTGATGGATTGGCGTTTTTGGTCAAAAACAAGCAACCAAGTGCACTAATAAATGCCGTAATAGAACAATACAACTATCATAAAAAAGTTGACAGTAACGATCTTAAACTATTACATGCCTTGGAGAATAATGTAAATTTAGTTGGATGTCATGTAAACAATATCGAATTAATCCAACAGTTAGGCAAAGGCGGAATGGGAGAAGTCTATCTGGGCATTGATAATGTATTGCAAAGAAAAGTTGCCGTCAAAACCATAAGAGGAAGTTTTCTAAAAAACCAGGAAATGAAGGAAAGGTTTATCCGTGAAGCTCTCATTTTATCAAAATTAAATCATGAAAATATTTGTAAAATACATAATTTAATTGAAATCAATGATACAAAATTTTTAATATTAGAATATCTCGAAGGAAAAAGCCTCGATGAGCTAAACATTGAAAATTTACCTTACCAAAATAAACTTCAAATAGCTCTGTCATTATTAAAAGGCATAATAGTCGCTCATAGAAACGGCATTATTCACCGCGATTTAAAACCTGCAAATATCATTATTTCAAAACGTAAGGCAGTAAAAATATTGGATTTTGGCATTTCTGCATCAATTGACAACCCTAAAATTCAAGCATCAGATGACTCTGAAAATAGAAACAAGAGCAGCGACAACCCAACACCCACAGAATCTTTAACATTTTCAGGTGAAATATTAGGAACATTAGGGTACATGTCGCCAGAACAAGCCAGCGGCTCAAAAATAACCCCCGCAGCGGATATATATTCTTTGGGCATGGTTTTCCACCTTTTATTTTCTGATTGCAAACCACACCCCAAACACCTGAAAGATTACGAACTACTGTTAAGAGCAAAAACTGGCATTTCAGATTCTTTGAAAAATGTCCAAAAAGATTTAAGTACCTTAATTAACAGAATGAAATCGGCCAACCCAATAGAAAGACCTACGGCAGTTGACACACTGGCTCTACTTGAAAATATCATAGAAAAACCAAAAAAGCGGATTAAGAAAATTATTCTATTCACCGTAATATCTTTAACCTTACTCGGCTTTACAAAATACACTTACGACTTAAAAACCCAAAAAGAAAAAACCGAAGTCGCCAGAGAGGAATCAGACCAAATCGCTGATTTTTTGCAGAGCTTGTTTTTGTATTCAGACCCTTATGAAAAAAATGGAAAGGATATTACCGTTCGGCAAATTCTTGAGGAAGGGGCAAAAAAAATTGATGTTGAGTTATCGAACCAACCCAAAAGACTTGTAAAATTACATCAAATTATAGCCAAAGTCTATGCCAATTTGGGTCTATACGACACGGCTTTACAGTATTTAAACAAGTCGGTGCAGCTCTATAAAAATAACAATTTTGACCAACCTGAACAACTCATGGATATATTGGCAGCACAGGCTGAATTTAATTTTGCTCTGAGTAAATATCAAGAAACTAAAAACATACTTACGCGTGTATTTGCAATTGCCAGCAAACATTCCTTTGAAAATAAGCTAAATTTTTTATACGCCAAACATATTTCTGCGGTTCTAAAATCCAAAGAAGGCAAGTACACACAAGCCCTCGCAGAATACCAAACAATTTTACAGTTCTATAAACAACAAGACAAACCCGTCAGTGCAATAAAACAAGCAGAACTCTATAGCTCAATTGGTTTAGCCTACTGGAACCAAGATAAAAACCAAAAAGCAAAAGAAAACATGTTACAAAGCTTATCGCTAATAAAAGAAAAAAGTGCACAAGCATTAAAATTAGAAATAATAGTCAAAGGCAATTTATCACTGATACTGGCAGATTTAAAAGAATATTCCGAAGCGAAAAACTACGGACAAAGTGTCATCAACATGAGAAAAAAATTACTAGGCGAAAAACACCCCGACTTGGCTTTGGCTTATGACAATTTGTCTTTTATCTATTATCGAGCGAAGGAATTTGACAAGTGCATTGCGTTAAATACAAAAGCTTTAAAAATCTACGCCAACTCCTTAGGCAAAAATACGACAGATTATGCCTTAACACTTGCCAATAGAGCCACACTCTTAAAGAAAAACAAACAATATGCTCAATCAGAAAAAACTTACTTTGAAGTCATCGCACTTTATGACGATATTCTTGGAAGCAACAATCACTTTAGTGCTAAAGAATACTATTTACTGGCACAACTCTCGCTGCTGCAAAAGCATTTACAAAAAGCCCAAAGTTTTCTGCAAAAATCAATTAGCATCTATGGAACAATCCAACCAACCCAAGCAGATGCCGAAATAAAAACATGGGAACAATACATCTCAATCAGCAAGAAAATAGAAGATACAGCAAAACTAAAAACTATTTATCAGCAATACCTGGCCCGATTAAAACACATTAAACCCAATGACAGCAAGACAATCAACAATATTTCTCAGCAGCTAAGTGAGCTTTAGAATCATCGCTTCATGCGGAATATCGTCCTCTAAATAATATTTATTCAGACTATTAAAGCCTAAGTTTTGATAAAAATCATGCAAGTAGGATTGTGCTGAAATTTCTATGTGGCACATGCTCTTTTGCTGTTGACAAAAACGAATGCTTGCTAACATGATTTGTTTTGCAAAACCACTGTTACGGTATTCCTTAGCGACCACAACACGTCCAATTCTGCCAGTTTTTTGCCGCAAATTTAAAATACGTGCATAAGCAATAATTTTTTCATCCTGTTGCATAAAAATATGCTGTGCATCGCGGTCCAAACCGTCAATATCTTGGTATGGGCAATTTTGCTCAACACAAAACACCTCAATTCGTAAAGCTAAGATTCCATAAAGCTGATTTTTACTGATTTCGGCAAAGGATTTCACCAGCACTTGAGAAGATTTTAACATTTGTCACATTTATTTAACACAATTTGTGCTATTCTAGCACCATTAAATTTTGAATACAGAAAGTTATGAAAAAATTACTCAAATGGTTAATACGCATCGTCTTGACAGTGGTCGTTCTCATTGTATTAGCAGCAGTCATTCTGCCAATGGTCATAGACCCGAATGATTACAAACAAGAAATCGAAGGCAAAATATTCGACAAAATTGGCCGTCAAGTTCATCTCAATGGCGATATAGGCTGGAAAGTATTCCCATGGTTGGCTTTGACGTTTAATGAGGTCAAAGTAGAGAATGAAAAAGGCTTTAAAGATGATATGATAGCCATCAAACAAGTCGCTGCTCGGGTCAAAATCATGCCGTTACTGTCCAAAAACATAGAAATTGGTCAAGTGAGCTTGGATGATGCTTTGTTTAACTTGCAAATCAACAAAAACGGTCGCTCAAACTGGCAGAGCATTGTAAACAAACTAGACAGTCAAACCGATGGAGCCACGGGCAACGAAAAAAACCAAGCTGCAACAGCGATAAATATCGAAGGCATAGAACTCAACAATATCAACCTGAATTATACGGATTTAAAAGCAAATACTCGCGTCAATATAAGTGATTTCAGCCTGAACACAGGCACAATCAACAAAAAAGACCCCGTAGATGTTGCCACTGATATGCATGTTGTCATGCCTGATTCTGGTTTAGACGTTGTTGCCAAGGCCACTCTTGAAATCAAAAATTTACTATCGGATGCGGGCATAAAAATCAATCTCAATGATTTAAACATCAATGGCAAGATGAACAACAACGCCTTACCTGTAAGTATCGAAATTAATCAAGGCGGTCAAATTGACCTCGGCACAGATAGCATAAATATTCCACAAATTCTTATGGCTATTGGCGAAGCAAAAGTCATCACCAATCTTGAGGCGAAAAACTTCAGTAAAAACTCCAGCCAAATGTCAGGAACTTATCGTATTTCAGCCTTTAATTTGAATGAATTTTTGAAAAAACTAACTGGTGCATATTTTGTCACCAACGATAGTTTTGATGATTTTTCTAGCTCAGGCTCTTGGTCGATGGCGGGCTCTGCACTTAAAATTGCCGACCTAAAAATAAATTTTGCTCAAACAGCCATCAACGGTTTCGCCAACATCAACAACCTCAGCACATTGAAAGGTAACTTTAAACTCGACATCAATCAATTAAACGTCGATGATTTTCTTGGCAATGAAGAAACCGCCAACAGTAGCTCAACAGATGGAAGCAACGCAGCAAATGGCACACCTGATATAAATTTTGGTCATTTAAACGGCAACATCACCATAGGCACCTTAAAAGCCAGCGGCACAACCCTACAAAAACTCGCCATCAAAGTCAAAACCAACGGACCAAAAATGGTATTGGCTCCGATAAAAGCTGATTTTTATCAAGGGATTTTAGCCAGTTCGATAACAATCGACACCAAAGCCACAAAAAACCGTGTTATTGTCGAACATAACATGAATAAAATACACGCAGGACCCTTGCTCAAGGATTTAGCTGGCGATAAATTACTCACAGGCATTGGTGATTTAACCATTGACTTAAATATAGACAAACCCTTTAGTGATATTCCACTAAAGACCGCCCATGGTAAAATAAAATACCAACTCAATGACGGAGCACTCTATGGCATTGATGTTTTTGGCATGATGCAAAAAGGTTTAAGCCTGCTTTATCCAGAACTAAAAAATCAAGACACTGATGGCGAAAAGAAAACAAGCTTCGCCCTCATGCAGATTGATGCCGACATGAATCAAGGCATACTAACAACCAATGTTTTAAAAATTGAATCACCCTATTTACAAGTTCTAGGCGATTTAAAAATAGATTTAGTCAATATGACCATAGATGGCACAATCGAACCCAAGCTGCTAAATATTCCAGAACAACTGGCATCCGACAAGTACAAAAAATTACTCAACATTGCCATTCCTGTAGCCTTAAGTGGTTCATTACTTGAACCAAAAGTCAGCATCGATGCTAAGAAATTACTGCTAGCAACGCAAAAAGAACGCATCGAAAAAGAAAAAGACAAATTAAAAGATAAGCTTATTGGCTCTTTATTTGGCAAAGACAAGAAAAAGAATCAAGAAGGAAAAAGCGACAAAGAAGCCGACAAAACCAAGCCAAATGATGACCAAAAAGAGCCAGAATCTGACAAAGATAAGTTGAAAAAGAAACTATTAAAAGGCGTTTTTGGCGGCGGCTAAAGCTTTGGGAGCTTGTTCGTGCTACACGCTCGTTTAAATGAGTTTAGCAACTTTTTCTTCGCCTAGTTGCTTTAATTTTCGTTCCAGCGAGTCCAAACAATCGACTATTTTATTTGAAACCTGCACTAAAGTTTGGTATTTTGCACGTGCTAACTTCTTATCTTCTTCGGTAATCTTAGTAGATTTGCCGATTAATCTACCAAAAAAAGAAACTTTTTTCTTTTGAAAAAGTATTTTGAATATCTGCATGTAAATATCATGCAATTGTGAATGCGGATTTTCAATCGCTTTAAACTCTTTTAAAACAGATAATTTTTGTCCATCGCCATAATACCAAGCACCGAAAATACAATCGGTGTGATTAATGGGCACTTGGCTTTTATCAATTGGCAAACCCTCAATCAATGCAGAAGCATGACCAACCCATCTTTTGTGTGCCATTTTGGCTTTTCTTAAATTATCTATTATCTTTCTCATTAAAACCACCTGCAAAAATCGTACTAAAAGTCAGTAATTATACTTAAAACAAACAAGAATAAAATTAATATTTGTCAACTTTTGTGACATTAAATGAATGTGTCTGAGATTACCTTAATCCAATCTTTTCTTAAAACGAATGGAGGCAATGACAATTCCAATAATGGTAAAACTCAATAACCAAACATTATCATAAACTAAGGTTTTGGCATCAGCACCTTTGAGGACAACGGCACGAATCATGCGCATAAAATGGGTGGCTGGTAATATCTCGGAGATGTGTTGTGCCAGTTTTGGCATGGCTTCATAGGGGAACATAAATCCGCTTAACAATATAGATGGCAAAAGCACAAATATGGTCATTTGCATGGCTTGTAATTGTGTTTGAGCGATGGTCGAAATGATTAATCCCAAAGCTAAACTGGCAGCAATAAATAAAATAGTGACAATAAAAATATCCAATAATCCGCCACTTATGGGCACTTTAAATACCTGATGCCCCAACCCTAAGACGATAAATACCTGAATCAAGCCGACCAAAATATACGGCAGTATTTTACCAATCATCAATTCAATGGAATGAATCGGCGTGGTGATTAATAATTCTAAATTACCGTGTTCACGCTCACGCACAATCGCCGCTGAGGTAAATAATATCATGGTCATGGTCAAAATTATACCGACCAAACCAGGAATAATATTCACTTGAGAACGTCGCGATGGATTAAAAAATAATGCCACTTCAAAAGTCGGTGGTGCTGCTTTTCGATTAAGCGTTGGTTCCAGTATAATTTTATCCAACGGCATATTGCGCAGTTGCAATAAAGCACTGCTGACCACCGTGTCAGAGCCATCGACAATCAGTTGTGCTAGGGTTTGATTTTGGCTGATGCGATGGGCTAAATCAACAGGATAAATAATGGCAGCACGAATTTCGCCACGCACGATTGCTTGTTGTGCTTCTTTTGGTGTGTTGTAGGTGGCCAAAACATCGACAATTTGGGTAACCTTGATGGTTTCGGTGATTAAGCGAGCGGCGGCTGACTGGCTTTGATCGACCACACCGATGGGGATATTACGCACATCGGTATTGATGGCATAGCCAAACAACATCAGTTGAATCAAGGGAATCATCACAATCATGCCAAAGGTCAAACGGTCACGTTTCAATTGCATCAACTCTTTTAATAAAATGGCATAAATTCTTCGCAAGGAGGCTTTCATTGTGTGCCTCCTTTTGGATGTGCTTGAGAATGATCGCCGGTGACGGTGACAAAGACATCTTCTAAACTTGGGTGAGCCAAATTACAATCAAGAGTCGTAGAAGCAAGCTTCTGTTGAATAAATTCAAGTGGCTTTGCAATATGATTGTCCACTAAAACCCTTAATCTAATACCTTGTTGTGCCACAGAACTTATGCCATCTAATTGCAGCAATCGCGTTTTTAATTGGCGCAAATGTTCACCCTTGACTTCTACCACTTGGGCATTGATGTTGTGCATTAATTGCAACGGTGTACCTTCGGCACGCATACTGCCTTTGTCTAAAATTGCCAACTTATGACAACGCTCGGCTTCATCCATATAATGAGTGGAAACTAAAATAGTGGTGCCACTTTCGCTTAAATCAAATAATTTTTCCCAGAAATCACGGCGATTTTCAGGGTCAACCGCGGATGTGGGTTCATCCAAAAACAACATAGAAGGCTTATGCAAAACGCTGGCTGCTAGTGCCAAGCGTTGTTTTTGCCCGCCACTCATGCTGGCTGCACGTTGGGTTCGTTGTCCAGTTAGAGAATATATACTGACCAGTTCATCAATGCGTTTTTTTAAAGCTCGGTGTTCAATGCCAAAAATTCTGCCCATAAATTCAAGGTTTTCATGCACGCTCAAATCAGTATAGAGTGAAAACTTTTGGGTCATATAGCCGACTTGTCTTTTTAAGGCCTCAGCCTGTTTGGGAATATCGAAACCCATCACATTTACCGTACCGCTGGTGGGTGTGAGTAAGCCACACAACATACGAATAGTGGTTGATTTACCGCAACCATTAGGCCCCAAAAATCCATAGATAGACCCTTTTTCAATAGTTAAATTGAGTTGATTAACCGCGATTAAATCACCAAATTGTTTGCTGAGATTGTTTGTTTTAATTGCAAAGTCTGTCATGTTATTTAAGTATGACTTGAGCAGGAATGCCCGATGGCAATTCTGGATTATCCAATAAATCCACTTCTGCCACATATACCAAACGCGAGCGATCCTCAGCATTTAGAGCATAATAGGGCGTAAAAGATGGACTGGAATCAATCCAACGCAAAGTGCCGTTTAACTCCTTGTCCAAACCATCCACTCTCACCGTCAATTTATCCCCCACTTTAAGTTTAATCCGCCAAGCTTCAGGCACATAAACCCGTGCATAAGGACTGGCATCAAGCAACACTACAGCCACCGCAGAACCCGCATTGACACGCTCTCCCACATGATAGGGAAGGCTATCCAAATATCCATCACGCGTGGCTTTTATGACCAATTCCGACAGGCGAATCTTTTCTAAATTCAATTGAGCTTGTGCCGCTGCAACACTGGCTTGTGCTTGGTCTAAGTCTTCTTTGCGCGTGCCATTGGTCAATGCCAACAGTTGTTCGGTAGTGGTTCTAAAATTGGCTTTTGCCGAATCTTTTGCGGCCAAAGATTTATCCAATGTCCCTTGCGGAATTAAGCCTTGTTTTTTTAGTTTTCTATTGCGTTCATACTCCTTTTGTGCCGAAATCAATACCGCTTTAGCACCATTGACTTTCGACTTAGCGACATCAATGTCCTCAATTCTTGCTCCGTTTCTCAACTTTTCAAATTGAGCCTCTGCAATTGCCAATTGTGCTTGGGCACGAGCAAGCAAAGCTGTTTGACGTTTGTCATCAAGTCGCAAAATCTCATCGCCTTGTTTCACCAACTGTCCTTCTGAAATAGATTCATTGGTGATGATTTCACTGGCTGTAGTTTTCAAAACCACTCGCTCACGTTCTAAAGTTCCCAATGCCAAGTGCTGCTGATCTTTTTGACAGGCACTTAGAGAAAACAATAGGCTGGCTATTAATGGTGTTATTATTTTTTGCATAATCTTGTCCAATTTTAAACGGCTTATTTCTTTTGAAAATTAAAGCAACTTCATTAAAACACTCGCAATACTAAAATGCAACGCTTGATATTTTAACCTGACACCATAATACCTTTAACAAACAAACCAAAGAAGTGAATTCATAGTTTAAGATGGTATGTTTATGATTTCACCCTGTTAATGGGTTGAATAAATCCCCATCTCTGTGTTATAGCTTTTATCAATGGAATTGCCATTTATTGCAAGCTAAGCCTTGATATGAAAATTTATTGACTTTCTGATGTGTGGTATTAGGGTGCAAGGTTAATAATACCGAACAAACACCTTCCTTTGTATCGGTGTTTTATGGCACACAAACAAACGCCCTTAAAATTTCCTTTTGGTACAAACAACGTAACAACTCACACTGTCATTCCTGCGTAGGCAGGAATCTCTATGGTGAAATGCTTTATATTTACCATATATTGTAATTATTATTTATGAGATTACCGCCTTCGCGGCAATGAAGGTTGTGTGAGCAAGTTACCAAACAACTATATTTTAATTGGAACGGCGTGTTTAAATTTTACCAAATGTAAATGACCGTGAGCACATTTAATGGCAATCTCATCTACGCCAAATTCACCTTCATCCACATAAACTTCAACGGGATTTCTAATTGTATGTTCAAGTTCGTCACCTAAATATAAATAAAGAATGTCTTCTTTAGACTCATAAGTCATGCCGTTCAAAGTGACATAATCCGCTTCAATTTGATCACCCAGCTTCAAACCCATTACTTCAATTTCAACCAAATCATCTTCAAAGAATTTACTTAAAGCATCAAAATAGGTATGGTAATTTTGTTTTTTTATTAATTCACTCATTGTTTTTCTCCAATTGTTTTAATCATCTTATAAATGGTTGTAAATACTAATTATTCAACCCTATGTTTCTTGACCTTTGTCAAAACTATAGGCATAAATCGGTATGTAAATCAACGTTAAGAAGGTGCCGATTAATAAACCTCCTATTGCTACATCTGCTAATGGGCTGAGTCGCTCTAAGTCTACTGCGCGTTCCAGTGCAATGGGTATCATGCCTGCAATGGTTCCAAATGCTGTCTTTAAAAAGCAGTATAATTTGACATCCATAATATATTTATTATGCGTTGTTGAATTGAGGTGTATTGGGATTGTTCGGGGGTTTGTGCCATGTTGGCTCGAATGGGATTTAGATCGACATAAGCCATGCTGATTCTAATGATAATACAGATTCACGACTCTAG
>CAZQMH010000008.1:11598-22143 GCA_964594435.1 uncultured Alcanivoracaceae bacterium | reverse complement strand
GGTTTCGGCGGTGCGGATATTCCGACATACTTCTGCTGTGATTGGGATAACTGAACTATTTCAGCAAGTGCAGTTGTCGTCACGATCAACCCTAATGTGGAGACCACTAACAGTGATTTTGATAAGAGTTTATTGACTAAACTTTGAGGTTGTAAATTTTTTATTAACATAATACGCTCCTTTAGCATAGATGATGAAGAACAAGTCAGTTCTGGATGATTAATCAAGTTATTAGTTTGTTGATTAAGCTGTAAAAGTAGGTTTGAATATTCGGCAGATTGATGAGAGTTTTGTAGTACAAGTTCATCACAAGAGCTCTCTTGGTCTTTTTTCATACAATAATTCAATAGATATAGCAACGGATGAAACCAAAATAGGCTGATAAGGATTTTATACAAAACCAAGAGCATTGGGTCATAGCGGCGGCAATGAACTTGCTCGTGTTCGAGCAATAATTTTTGTTGTAATTTAGTATAAGTGACCTCAAAATCATGCGGTACAAAGACATGGGATTTAAACACGCCAAATGCCAAAGGAGATTTGATCAATGGCGAGAAAATTACTGTTGTTTTTTGCACCGAATCACGCATTAAGTCATTTTTCAAGTGAAAATACTTAAAGACTAAGCGTAGCAATAATAGCAATGAAATCGCAAATAAAAACATAAATATACTGTTAGACCAATGAGAACCTGCCACTTGGTTAATGGAAACATAGATGGTTGCCCTATTAATCGATTGAGTCATTGTGGTGGCTAATTCAATTTTGGGATTATAAAATTGCAATATGAGCATCAAGCCAAAACCAGCCATAAACATCCACCAAAACGGATAGATGGTTACAGTGCTACTGCCCAATTTTTGCATAATTTTGCGTATCAGCAGCAGTGAAAGTCCTGCAATTACGATATATAGACAACTCAGAAGTACAAATTCATAGAAATAGCTCATGAGCTCTGCTCCATGTCCTTAATCATTTGCTTAATTTCCTTTAATTCTTTTTCACTTATATTTTCATGCTGCGTAAATGCCGCAAATAAGCCGCTAAAACTGCCTTGATACATGCGTTCTATAAAACTATTGTTTTCCCTTTTTAAATAGTCTTTTTCGGTGATTGTGGTATGGTAAAGGTATTGCCTGCCTTGCTTTTCAAAGCTTAAATAACCTTTTTTTAATAAACGATTAATTAAAGTTTTAATGGTGACAAAGCTCCAGGGTTCATCCTTTAATTGTGCAGCAATTTCTTTGCCATTCATGGGTTGTTTGTTCCATAAAACATAAAGTATTTTGGCCTCTGATTGACTTATCGAGTGAGTTATTTTATTTGTTTTTTTCATAATTAATTGATTACATCTGTAAACATTTGTGAATTATTACGTTTGTAATCGATAAAGTCAATGGAATTATCAAATTATTTCACAATTGTTTGTTTTGAGGCATTTTTCAGTTGTAAGAATTTGAAACTTTCTATGAGCGTATTCGTGAATAGTCCGTGAATAGGAAAGATAGTAAAGAAACATTGGATTTAGAGCTGAAAAAAAAACAGTCCCAAAATAGAGATAAGCATCAGTTTTTGTGCTTAGTACAAAAGAATAAGGACCAAAATTATTGGTCCTTATTTGTTTTTGCAGCTTTTGTTTTTGCTTGCATCTTTTGGCCTTGTTGGTCTTATCATGCACGCCGCCTTTTTTCATAATGGCTAATCGTGCGACCACGTTTCTTACCTTTTTCATAGTTTCCTCCTGTTTAATTAGATTCCTGCCTGCGCAGGAATGACGGATTTGTGCTAACCTTTTACACACACCACTTGTTTAAGCGTGTGTTCTATAGACACCAAATCGTGTTGGTTGTTCATTACTGTATCAATGTCTTTGTAAGCACTTGGGATTTCATCCACTACACCTTTGTCTTTGCGGCATTCAACACCACTGGTTTGCATTTGCAAATCAAGGGCGTTAAATTGCTTTTTGGCTTGAGTTCGGCTCATCGCTCGTCCTGCACCGTGCGAACACGAACAAAACGAGGCTTTTGAACCCTTGCCTCTGACAATAAATGATTTGGCTCCCATGGAACCAGGGATGATTCCCAACTCATCGACTTGAGCACTGATTGCACCTTTACGCGTCACATAAACTTTTTGACCATAATGACTTTCATAAGAAATATAATTATGGTGGCAGTTTATTGCCTTTTTGGTTAAGGTGAACTTTGGTAGTTTTGATGCTTGCAAGGCATTAACCACTAATTTCATCATCTCACGGCGGTTTATCCAGGCGTATTCTTGTGCCCAGTTGACCGCTTGCACGTAGTCAGCAAAATACTGCGTGCCCTCGTTCAGATAAGCCAAATTTTTATCAGGTAAATGAATCTGATGTTTTTGCATATCTTTTTGTGCCAAGTTGATAAAATAACGACCAATGGCATTACCAACGCCACGCGAACCCGAGTGCAGCATAATCCACACCTCATCGTTTTCATCCAAACAGATTTCAACGAAGTGGTTGCCGCCACCCAAAGTGCCGAGTTGCCGATGCCAAGTTTGATGAAAAGTGCGAAACATCTTGGCAATGCTCGGATGCTTGTATAAAATTTCATCAAGTGGCTTGTCTAAGGCTTTGAGCGTGGATGATTTCACCACCGCTCGGCTGTGCCAGTTGAAACCTACAGGAATCAATTTTTCGATATTTCGCCTCATGCTGTATAAATTATCAGGCAAATCTGATGCTTTCAAACTGGTACGCACGGCATTCATACCACAACCAATATCCACGCCAACAGCGGCGGGAATAACTGCATTGAGTGTCGGAATAACCGAACCAACGGTTGCACCAATTCCGACATGCACATCGGGCATTGCTGCCACATGATGGTGCACAATCGGTAAATTGGCAATATTAACCAACTGATCAATCGCTTTCGAGTTGATGTCATTGGTGTAAATCTTAATAGGCACGTGTGCCTTGTTTATTTGTTTTAAAATGGGCATATCTGCTTTCCTTTAAATGTGGCTCTTAAAAATAATCTTATCATTCCAAAACGGATACGTTATACATGCCAAGGCAGGTATTCCCATATTTTTGCCGTGTTTTGTTTTAGTTTACGGTTTATTTTATGAGATTCCTGCCTTCGCAGGAATGACAGTAAATTTTTAAGAATCTTTTCTTCAGGCATAAAAAAAGCCTGAAATACAAGTGCATTTCAGGCTTTGTTTATTTCCTGAAAGGCACGATTCTTTTTCAAGCCTTCCAGATATTAGTCTATTAGGAGGCTTAAGTGTTTGTTCTCATTTGTAAGTATTGCATGTGTTACCTCCTAAATTAATGTGTTTTAATTAATCATTTTGATTAAATTTTGTTGTATTTTATGCAGTTCAATTTCTTTGTCAAATGGTTTTAGGTAAAATTACAACAAAAAAAGTGATGGCTAATGAATGAAATAAAATGTCCTAATTGTAACAAGGCTTTTAAGGTGGATGAGGCAGGTTTTGCCGCGATTGTGAAACAGGTGCGTGACCATGAGTTTGCACAAGAGCTTAATCAGCGTTTGCAGCTGGCACAAAAGGAGAAAGATAGTGCGGTGCAATTGGCAGAAGTGCGGGTGAAAAATTCTTTGCAAGCGGAATTGGCAAAAAAAGATGAAATGCTAATCAAGCTTGAGGCGAAGTTTATAAAGTCACAGGCTCGTGAGGTGCAAAAGAAAGATGCACAAATTGCTGAAATGAAAGCTGCATTAGAAAATGCACAAACGCTTAAAAAGCTTGAGGTTGCAAAAGCCATTAAAATAATTGAAAAACAACGCGATGATTTGGCTCATGATTTGAAACTCCAAGAGCAGCAAAAACAGTTGCAGGAAAAAACCATTGGGGAAAAATTTAATCATAAGCTTGCACTAAAAGATGAAACCATTCGGATGAAAGAGGATGAAATTGCTCGCTTGAAGGATTACAAACAAAAATTATCGACTAAAATGCTGGGTGAAACCCTAGAGCAGCATTGTGAGGTCGCTTTTAATCAGTTGCGTGCGACCGCTTTTCAGGCGGCATATTTTGAAAAGGATAACGATGCAAAAGATGGCTCAAAAGGTGATTATATTTACCGTGAAGCCGATGAGAACGGCACCGATTTTATTTCAATTATGTTTGAAATGAAAAATGAAAATGATGCAACCGCAAGTAAAAAAAAGAACGAAGACTTTTTTGCCAAGCTTGATAAAGATCGCCAGCAAAAAAACTGTGAATATGCAGTGCTGGTTTCATTGTTGGAGTCTGATAATGAGTTTTATAATACTGGCATTGTCGATGTTTCGTATAAATATGACAAAATGTATGTCATTCGCCCGCAGTTTTTTATTCCAATCATCACACTTTTAAGAAATGCGGCTTTGAATTCATTGCAATACAAAACTGAGCTCAATGTTATGCGTAGCCAAAACCTTGATGTGGCAAATTTTGAAGACAAACTTGAGACTTTTAAAAAGGGATTTGCCAGAAATTATGATTTGGCGAGTCGCAAATTTAACACAGCCATTGATGAAATTGATAAAACAATTGTGCATTTAACCAAAACCAAAGAGGCTTTGTTGTCATCGGAAAATAATTTGCGGTTGGCAAATAATAAGGCGGATGATTTGACAATTAAAAAATTAACCCACAAAAATCCGACCATGAAGTCTAAGTTTGATGAATTAGAACCCAAGTCTTGAGGGCTTAATAATTTTGGCGAGTGATTTTCGCTCCAAGTTGTTGCAGTTTTTCTTCTATCACTTCATAACCTCGGTCGATAAAATGAATGTCGTAGATTTCGGTTGTGCCTTTGGCAAGCAATCCTGCGATGACAAGGCTGGCAGATGCTCGCAGGTCGGTGGCAGTTATGGGTGCTCCATAAAGACTTTTGACACCTTTTATTATGGCTTGATTGCCTGACAGGGTGATTTCTGCTCCCATCCTAATTAATTCACTGATGTGCATAAAGCGATTTTCAAATAAATTTTCCGTAACGATGGAATAGCCGCTGGCAATGGCGTTAAGGGCACAAAATTGGGCTTGCATGTCGGTTGGAAATGCGGGATGCGGGGCGGTGTTGATGTTGACTGGCAAGGGTCGGTTGCCATTCATATCTAAGGTGATTGAGTTGTCATCACTACTGATTACGGCTCCAGTTTCTTTTAATTTGACCAATACTGCTTCGAGGTCTGCGGCATTTGCGTTGTTGATGGTTATTTTCCCGCCTGTGGCTGCTGTTGCAACCAAAAACGTTCCCACTTCAATGCGATCAGGAATAACACGGTGTTCGCAACCTTTGAGTTCATCCACTCCTGTTATGGTTATGATTGATGTGCCTGCTCCTGTGATTTTGGCTCCCATTTCGCTGAGGTATTTGGCTAAATCGACCACTTCTGGCTCAGTTGCACAATTTTCTAGTATGGTTTGCCCTTCTGCCAGGGTGGCAGCAATAAGCAAGTTTTCGGTGCCCGTGACGGTTACTTTGTCCATGTAAAATTTACAGGCTTTTAAACGTGATGCTTGGGCAATAATATAACCATTTTCTACTTTGATTTTGGCTCCCATTGCCTCAAGCCCACGCAGGTGAATATCGACAGGTCGTGCACCAATGGCACAACCACCAGGTAGAGAAACCTCTGCCCGCCCGTATTTTGTCAACAACGGCCCAAGTGCAAGAATTGATGCACGCATGGTTTTTACGGTTTCATAAGGTGCTTTGGGATTGTTGATATTGTCGGCACAAATTTCGACATTGGTGGAATCCAATACTGCCAAATCAACGCCCATTTGAATAAGCAACTCATTCATGGTGGTGACATCGTCCAAATGCGGTACATTTTTGATGACCGACGTGCCTGTGCCAACAATACTGGCAGCAATAATAGGAAGAACGGCATTTTTGGCACCTGATGCCGTAATGGTTCCATTGAGGGTTGTGCCACCTTGAATGACTATTTTTTCTTGTGCGTGCATAGGGTTTGTTGTTGTTTGTTGTTAAGTGAGGTTTTTGTATTCTTCTGGAGTGTAAGATTGGAAACTAAAGGCATGAATATCACTGTGCATGTGTTCGCCAAGTGCAGCATAAACAATTCGGTGGCGGTTGAGCTTACTTTTGCCGTCAAATTCAGCGGAGACGATGACGGCGGTAAAATGGGTTAAGTCATCACTTTTTACCTCTACAAATTGGCAGTTGATGTGATTTTTTAATAATTCTTCAATAGATTTTGGTTGCATAGCATCATTCTTGTTACAAAGTTGTGCTATTATATTTTATAATAACGGGTTCGAGTAGTTATAATTGAATTAATTAGGTGTGTTTTAATGTTTGAAGCGATAGCTTTGCTGATTGTGGGATTGGGTCTTTTGGTTTATTCCGCTGATAAATTTGTTTTAGGAGCGGCGGCAACGGCGACTTACTTGGGTGTTTCCAGTATGGTTGTGGGACTTATTGTCATTGGTTTTGGTACTTCGGCTCCTGAGATGGTGGTTTCTGCCATTGCGGCAATGAAAGGCAATCCTGGTTTGGCATTAGGTAATGCCGTGGGATCAAATATCACCAATATTGCCTTGGTGCTTGGTGTTGGCATGATGGTTTCGCCCTTGTTGATATGTTCCAATACGGTCAAAAGAGAAATGCCGATTTTATTAATGGTGACATTGTTTGTTATGTGGTTGATGTGGGATGGTGAATTGAGTCGTTTGGATGGTGTTTTGCTTATTGCGTCCATGTTTGCTATGACTTTATGGATGGCTTGGCTTGGTTTACGCAAACCCAAAAATAAAGATGTTCTCAAGGATGAATACGAGGCAGAAATGCCGCAGGATGTTTCTAAAAAAGCGGCATGGCTTTGGTTGTCTTTTGGTATTGTTATGTTGCCCGTTGCTTCCATGCTGATGGTGCATGGTGCGACCACAATTGCCAAAATGCTTGGCATGAGCGATGTGGTTATTGGTCTGACCATTGTCGCCTTGGGTACTTCTTTGCCAGAACTCTCAGCCACAGTTGCTTGTATGAAAAAGAATGAACACGATTTGGCTTTGGGCAATATTGTCGGTTCAAATATGTTCAATTTATTGGGCGTGCTTGGTATCAGTGCTTCCATTAAGTCTTTTAAGCTGCCAGATGATTTTTTGTCCTCTGATTATTTGGTTATGTTTGATTTGACTTTGGCATTGCTTGTGTTTGCTTTGTTTTTTGTGGCACGAAAAAAGCCCATGCCTCGTTTGATTGGTGTATTTTTTGTTGGGTGTTATTGTTTGTTTAACTTTTGGCTTTACCTACGCTCATGAAAATAATGCAAAATGATAGCAAGAATATTTTAGCCATTGCCAAAAAAGTGGTGGCAACTGAAGTGGTGGCACTGACTAAATTACAAGACCAATTTGGGCAAGATTTTATCCAAGCCATACATTTGTTATTGGCATGTACAGGTCATACTATCGTCATTGGTATGGGTAAATCGGGACATATTGGCCACAAAATATCAGCCACTTTAGCCTCGACGGGTACGCCCGCTTTTTCGGTGCATCCTGGAGAGGCGAGTCATGGAGATTTGGGCATGATTACCAAAAATGATTTGACGCTTTGTGTTTCAAATTCAGGTGAAACCCAAGAAGTGTTAAATATCATTCCAATTATTAAACGCATGGGCGTGCCAATCATTGCCATAACGGGCAACCCTCAATCGACCATGGCAAAACTTGCTGATGTTCACCTTTCGATTGCTGTTGGTAAAGAGGCGTGCCCTTTGGGGTTGGCTCCAACCACGAGCACGACATCAACCTTGGTCTTGGGCGATGCTTTGGCAGTTACCTTGTTAAAATTGCGGGGTTTTACCGAAGAAGATTTTGCCCGTTCGCATCCTGCGGGTTCTTTGGGTAAAAAGTTATTGCTGCATATTGAAGACTTAATGCGAAAAGGCTCGGAAATACCCAAGGTTTGTCGCGGCACCAATATTCAAGAAGCTTTGTTTGAAATTACCCAAAAACGGTTAGGTATGACGGCAATTGTGGATGATGATGACAAAGTTGTTGGTATTTTTACCGATGGTGATTTGCGCCGTACTTTCGATGAAAATATTGACTTAAAGAACACCCAAATAGAAAAAGCAGCCAGCAGTAATCCTGTAACCATCAAGGCAAATTCGTTGGCAGTTTCGGCTGCTCAACTCATGGAGCAGCACAATATTCATGGCTTGTTGGTGGTTGATGAAAACAATACCTTGGTTGGGGCATTGAATATTCATGACTTATTAAAAGCTGGTGTGGTTTAGCCCGAATATTTCATAACATAAGCTTAAAATAGTACTTTATATGTTTAATATCATAAAGTTATATCTAGATTGTTACCCTTACAGTTTGTACCCAATGGTTTTATGAAAAAAATAGCTTCATATCTTGAATAAAATCACTAGAGACCTAAGAATGACTAGGTCTTTAGTGATTTTATCCAACCTATTTTGCTATTTTGTCCATAAATTCCATTCTGTTATGAAATATTCGGGTTAGGTGCTAAAGATTTATTTGAAGGTATCACATTGCGATAAATCGCCCGTGCTCATGCCTTTGCGTAGCCAATAAATTCTTTGTTCCGATGAACCATGAGTGAATGATTCGGTATCGACTCGTCTTCCGGCATTGCGTTGCAAGGTGTCATCACCAATAGAGGCGGCGGCTTGCAAGCCTTCTTCGACATCCCCAGATTCTAACCAGTTGCGTTGTTTTTCTGATAATGCAGCCCAAACACCTGCATAGCAATCGGCTTGTAGTTCGAGCATTACAGAATATTTTTTGGCGTTGCGCGGATCGCGTTGTTGCATGGCACGCATTTTTTTCTCGGTTCCTGTCACATTTTGAATATGATGCCCGACTTCATGAGCGATAACATAGGCTTGAGCAAAATCACCAGGTGCTCCCATGCGTTTGAGTTGATTAAAAAAACTGACCGCCAGATAGACTTTTTGGTCGCCAGGGCAATAAAAAGGTCCAGTTGCCTCGGAGTTGACACCACAGGCGGTGGAAACATTGCCACTAAAAATTTTCATGCGTGGTTTTGGGTAGTTTGAGCCGCGGCGTTTAAATTCTGCTTGCCAGGCATCTTCTGTGGAGGCAAGAATGGTAACGGCAAAATCTTCCAGCTCTTTTTCGGCTGCACTACGTGGTGCGTTTACGGTTTGCGGTGCGGAACGCTGTTGCGAACCACCAACCATTTGCATCAGTGAAAGTGGATTTTTGCCCGTCACAAATGAAATAATCAATACTACAGCTATGGTTCCGATGCCCATCTTGGCTCCACCACGAGCCATTCGACCACCACGAGAGTATTCAACATTTGTGCTTTTTCTTTGACCTTTCCAACGCATTTTTCATCTCAATAATTAAATATGATGGCATTATAGCATTATATCTTAAAATTCCAAGCATCAAAAAAAAGGCTGGATAAGATAACCCAGCCTTGCTTTTTCAAAACGAACAATTCTCGGGGAGAGGATTATAGGAGTTCATCTTGAAAAATTGTGTCAATGGTTTAATAAAACCAGTTGCGAAACTTTTTTTGTTTTGAGGGTGGCTCCTAAAAATATTCCATCACTTTGACGATAGTAGCGTGTTTCGTTTTTTTTGACATTTTTCATCTTCAGTTTAAAGGCGTTTCTTCCCTGCCATCGCACGGGTGTGACTTCATAGCCTGTAATATCGTTGTTTTCCAACTTGTCAGCAGGTAGCCAAATAGGATAACTGTTCACCAATAGAGTGAATTTGTTTTGTTCTGGCACAAAATAATTATCCACTGTATAGGTGTCAGCTGTGTACAGTGAAATATTGTCAGAGGCAACTTTTTCGGTGCAATTAAATCTCCCTTCTTTATTTTTTTTAAAGAGAAATTGATTTTGTTCATGCAAGGTTTTGTTGCCTATTGTCGCCTTGATACTGTAATCGAGTGCCATGTCACTGATTAATGGTGCAGGGCCTTCTCCCTTATCTTGAGAAGAGGAGCCAAATATACCACTGGCATACAAGGCGATGGCTAGACAGATGAGGAAAAATATTTTATTCATTAAAGTGTTCCTTCAAAACTATTTTTGTAAATAATGTCATCTGCGTCATTGTATTCAAATGCACCGGCATCACTTTGCCCATCGCTTGTGCGATCATAGCCGCGAATATCAAAATTGCTCAGTACAGGCGGCTGTGCAATAGAACAGTTTTTATTCACTCCAGCAGAATTGAACCGCAAACGGTAATCATTGGTACTATTAAATAAAGGTATGGCAACTTCATTATCACTATGAGAACTGATGATGCCATAAGAATTGTCGTGAATAATTGAACAGTCTAAAAGAACTTCGTGATCGTTTTCTCCACCATTCATATCGATGATGGTTGCAGGTGAGTTGGCAATAACTTCTTTGTATAAATTGAGATAATCGGGTGTATTGTTGGTGTACAGAGGATTAAATAGGAGCGCAACAAGGTTGTCTGCATAGGTGTTGTAGGATGCATAAAAACCCGCACCAGAATCAAGGGTTATCAAATTAGGGTTGTAGT
>CAZQMH010000008.1:0-11588 GCA_964594435.1 uncultured Alcanivoracaceae bacterium | reverse complement strand
ATTGGCAGAATTGCCATGCATTGTGTTGGCATCAAATTGCACTGATGAAGCTCCAGAGAAATAGAAGATAGAATGATCGCCTTGATTATTGGCTATCTCTACTTGATTGATATTAGCACTGGCATCGACTAAATAAATAGCGGCTCCTTCTCCATAAACTAATGCTTGATTAGCATTGATTTGCGAACAAATCCCATTGAAATTATAGTCACTGTATTGGCAGTTTGCTGTGCGTGTAATGTGTATATTCGATGTGACTCCTGTGCCATAAATTGCGGCACCTGAGACGTTTGTGGTGTTGTGATTTAGGTGCACATTGTTTAAGCTAATATGTGAATCATTTGTAAAGAAGATGCCTCCACCCTTGCTGAAGTTGCTTGTGATTGCAGAATTATTACTGATAATGAGAGGAAAATAAATAGCTGGCGTCGTGCCTGTTAAATCGGACCTGTACAAGTAAAAACCACCACCAAAACCTGCTTGATTATTAAAAACTCCAAATTCTATAGCACCATTAAGGTCATACCCACCCGCTTGGAATAATATAGACGAACGTGCAGCATAAACACCCGCTCCATTATCGGCTTGGTTATCATGTATAGCAACATTGCTGAGAATATTTAGATTACTATCAATACTACGAATGCCGCCGCCTTGGGTGCCGCCACCAATAAGATTGACATTGTGGTGGATATTGGCATTATTAAGATTGAGCGTTAATCCTATGCCATTTACAGTGCCGTATTGGTTGATGCCTGGTTGTGAGTTGTGATGGATTTCTATATCATGCAGGGTAAGAGTAAAAACATTGTCACTGCCACCATTTGTAATTTGTATGCCATTGGTGCTATCGTGTACAGTAAATCCAGATATTTCCATCGCACTTATGTTGGCATCTGTTATTCTTATGGTTAAACCAGTATCACCATTATTGCTGATGCTGTGCCAATCATTTACATTTGGAGTAGTATCTGCACAGCTGCTGTAGCCACCGATAAGTTTAGTAAGAGGAATATCGGTTATACTGATGCCAGTGGTGGTGGTTATGCTATTACTGACATGCACTTCCGTAGGGCTATTGATGCTGTCCACTGCCACTTGCAAATTAGTGAAGTCACAATCAGGGTCGGCCACATCACCAACGGTAATAATCGGTGTACCAGCAAATGCCAGTGAACCGAGAAAAAGTGAACAAAGCAGGAGGATGATTTTCATTACAGACCTCCTTCAAAGCTATTTTTGAAAATAACATCATCATTGCTGATGTATTCATACGCTCCTAAATCAGCTGTGCCATCTTCGGCTCTTAGCTGTCCACGCACGTCTTTTTTGGCAATATCATTGACGAGTAAAACCGCACAAGTGGAATCAATCGCTTGAGAGTCGGGTAACAATTTGTAGTTACCATTGCCAACAAAATGCGGCAAGCCAATAACCGATTGGTTTTGCACAACTCCTGTTGAATCGTCTGTTTCGACCAATGAACATTTCACTTGGGCATCGTGATTGCCGTTGTCATTATTTAAATAAGCCACTGTTGCTTGACCATTTTTAATTACAGAAGCATCAACTTCTAAAGTTTGGGCATTGTTGTTATCGTATTGCACATTGAAATAGTTAAGAACCGTATTGTCGGCTAAAGTTGAATACCGAACAATTATGACAGACTGATCAATTTGTTCAAATAGATGGCTTGAGGATTCGTTATTGGTCACCAAGGTGCTGTTGAAATTCAGGGTTGATCCACTTTTTGCAAGGAAAAGACTGCTGGCACCAAGAGAGACATTATTTTCAATAACGGCATTGTTGATGTAACCTAGACTACCGCCATCTTGCATGATAACTGCTCCATTTGTGGCATTGTTGCTCACCGAATTGCCAGAAACAGAGACACAAGTCTCAGCATATGTACAACCACCAGCATCACGAGCTAAAATATATCCACCTGTTGATAGGCTGTTATCGTCATGAATGGTATAGATGGCAGCACCTGAAACCTTGGCTTTATTGTTATCTATGCGAGCATTTGTAAGTTGCAAGCCCGAACCTGATGTCAGGTAGACTGCTCCTCCTCGTCCATCTACGGCATCACTTGTGACTATATTGCCTGAAATAGAAATAGGATGAGTGTTCATACCAGACCCAAGCATCAAGGCATTTTTTAAGTACACGCCTCCACCAGCATTGGTGGCTTTATTGTTAATAATTCCTTTATCTAAAATCGCACTGTTATCACCTGCTAGTAAATTAATAGTACAATTATTGGCATAAATACCGCCACCAACAAAAGCTTCATTCGCGGCAATTGTTACATCTGGTCCAAAATCTACTTGACTATCATAACATTCTATACCGCCGCCTTTGTCTGCATTAATATTGTGTTCTATTCGCCCATGATCGTAAAACACAACAACAGCACTTCCAGTCGTTTTTATTCCATAAAAATTATTATCGTAAATATCCACAGCACTCATATCTACTCTTAGATGAGTGTTATCCACACCACTGGTGATACGGATTCCGCCATTTGAATCATAGACTTTTAAACCTGTAAGAGTCATATTTTGATTAACTGTAGTAAAGTAAGTGATGGAAATGGCTACACCTGCATTAAGGTTGGAGACATCCGAATAAGGGTTGATAAAATCAACGATATCATTTGCTGCATCGGCACAATTTGCGTAACCGCCTTCAATACTTAAAATGCTTTGATCAAAGATAGTGATACCTGTCGTGATTATCAATTCGTTACTGATGCGGATTTTCATGTTATTAAGACCTGAATTTACCGCATCAAACACCGTATTGTAATCACAATCGGAATCTGTTGCTGAACCGACCGTCAGTACAACTGGTGCACTAAAGGCTGCTGATATTAAGAATAAGTTGATTAAGCACAAGTACTTAAATTTAGTGATACTATTTTTTGTAAACATTTATTGTTCCCCGAAAATTAAAAAGTGCCTGTATTTAAAGATTTTGAAGTCTGAAAATCCTGAAAAAAGTCTGAAACATTCTGAAAACACCAAGTAAACCTTTATAAAACACAGGAAATTACCTAAAATTCGGCACATTAACCAGTGGCACTGGATTTACGTTCCAGTTAGCGGAGAAAATATGCAGCAAGAAAAAATCATCGTCACGGCCTTGTACCATTTCGTGCGATTAGAAAATTACCAACAATTACGCCAACCTTTGTTAGACGTTATGTTGGCGAACAATGTTCGTGGTACACTTTTATTAGCCTATGAAGGCATCAACGGCACCATCGCCGGCAATCGTCAAGCAACCCAAAATGTATTGCAATGGTTGCGAAATGATGACCGACTCAAAGATTTTGATAGCAAAGAATCACTCACCGATGAAATGCCCTTTTATCGTACTAAGGTTAAACTAAAAAAAGAAATTGTTACCATGGGCATAACAGGCATAGACCCTAATAATAAGGTCGGACGTTACATCAAGCCTCAAGACTGGAATGAACTTATTAGCGATCCTGAAACGTTACTCATTGATACTCGCAATGACTACGAGGTGCAGATTGGTACTTTTAAAAATGCAATAAATCCCAAAACCAACACCTTTCGTGAATTTCCTGATTACATAAAAAATAACTACGACCCCAAAAAGCACAAAAAAATCGCCATGTTTTGTACAGGCGGTATTCGTTGTGAAAAATCCACCGCTTTTTTGAAAGAACAAGGCTTTGAGGATGTGTTTCATTTGCAAGGTGGGATTTTGAAGTATTTAGAAGAAGTGCCACAAGAAGAGAGTCTGTGGCAAGGGGAATGTTTTGTCTTTGATAACCGTGTGGCAGTTAATCATGATTTGCAAAAAGGACAATACCAGCAATGTTTTGCCTGCCGTTATCCGCTAACCCAAGCCCAAATGCAAAGTGACAAATATGAGCAAGGCGTCAGTTGCCCACATTGCTATGATAAAGTCAGTCACCAACAGCGCCAGCGTTTTGCCGAACGGGAAAAACAAATTCAACTGGCAAAACTTCGAGGGGAAGAGCATATTGGTGGGAGGGTAAAAGAAACGATGGAAAAGCGACAAGAAATGAAGCAACAAAAAAAACGCAGCCAACAAAAATCATGACCCAAAACAAGACAAAAAGTAATCAAAAAATGCAGCTTAGCGTGCTTTCGACTGAAAAAAACACCATGCAAGTACAATTGCAGATTAATTGTGCCATTGTTTATGATATTGACTTTCAGTTTGATATGACCATTGATGGTGAGGTCAACTCTTATCATATTCGCCAAAAGGGCTGGGATATTGCTTGGTTAATCGCAGGAAAATACGATTTAACCATTAATTTGAATGAAATGAATTTGGCCTGTGGAGAGTATTCTTTGCGATTAATCGTTTTGGATAATGCCAATAATATGCCCAAGCTCCAAGATGAATGCCTGTTTACATTAAAAATATGCAAAGGCACACAAGTCTTGTCACCGAGTGTTTTTTGGAATTTGCAAGCACACGATTATAATCTCGATGAAATAGCATGGAAAAAAGGTTTTGATGATTGGTTTTATCGTCATTTTGTACATGCCACACGGGTTATCAAAGATTTAATGTTTGCCAATAGCGATAAGCTCAAAGGTAAGATTTTGGATGTTGGTTGTGGAGATGGCATCACCGACTTGGGGCTTTTTTTGCGGCTAGAACCTGAGCTTTTGGTTGGTATTGATCCTTTTGAAGGTTACAAAAATCGTGAAAAATTTTGCCAAGATAATTTTCTGCCAAAAGAATTGATTCATGCAGAAAATCTGCAATTTAATAATGCCAGCGGCAATGCCATTCCTTATGAAGATGATTTTTTTGATGTGGTGCTGTCCTGGGGGTCATTAGAACATATTGCCGGCGGTTATGAACAGACCTTGTTGGAAATCAAACGGGTCTTAAAAAAAGGCGGGCTATTTTTTGCCCATCCTGGTTTGTTTTATGGAATTAAGGGCAATCATCTTAGTGAGTTTTTTACCGATCCTTTTGTGCATTTAAAACTATCCGAACAAGAGTTGTACCATCAGTTGATGCAAGCAAAACCACGCTATATTGATCGCAGTGGACAATTTTTTCCAGCCAAAGACTATTGGCAATGGTACAAAGAACTCAACCCCATTACAGTGGAATCGTTAGAAAAACAACTGCGAGAACTGGGTTTTGAGCCGTGGCGGGTGGCTTTGCGAGCCACTAACGTGATTGAATACAGTGCAGAAATGCAAAAGTACCCCATCAATGATTTAGCCATTCATGAGATGTATGGTACGTTTGTTTTGAGAGATAAGTAACTTGCCTATAATTTAGCTCCAAGCATAACGCCTTGCTTGATGGCACGTTTGGCATCGAGTTCACCAGCTTGTGCGGCTCCTCCAATAATATGACACGATTGTTGTTCTTTGAGTTGGGTGTAAAGTTCGTTGACCGAAATTTGCCCAGCACACAGGATAATATTATCGACTGCTAAAATTTGTTTGCTTATGCTGTTGTCTTTTTTCTTAATGCTGAGATGCAAACCTTGGTCGTCAATTTTGTCATAACTGCAACCCACGATGTTTTTAACGCCACGCTTTTTTAATGCCAGGCGGTGTATCCAGCCAGTGGTTTTGCCCAATGATTTGCCTGGTTTGCTGGTTTTTCGTTGTAATAAATAAATTTCACGTGGGCTTTTTGCATGGGCCGCAGGAATCAGTCCGCCTTCGTTGCTAATGGTGGTGTCAATTCCCCATTCCTTGCAAAAGGCTTTTGGATCGCTATAAACCGATGGGTCTTCTTCACTTAGAAATTCGGCAATATCAAAACCAATGCCACCCGCTCCAATGATGGCAACGCGTTTACCTGCCGTTTTTTGTTGGCTGATGAGTTCATTATAAACGATGACTTTTTCGTGATCTATGCCTTCAATTTGAGGTATGCGTGGTTTGACGCCAGTGGCGATGATGACTTCATCATATGCTTTTAAGTCTTGGGCTGTTGCCGTGGTGTTGAGCTTGAGTTCAACCTCGTGTTTTTTGAATTGTGTGGTGAAATAGCGTATGGTGTTGAAAAATTCTTGTTTGCCTGGGATGTTTGCCGCGAGGTTAAATTGTCCGCCAAGCAGGTTAGAGGCTTCAAATAAAGTGACTTTGTGACCCCGTTGTGCCAATGTTTTTGCACAGGACATGCCCGCAGGACCCGCACCAATAACCGCACATTTTTTAAGTTGTTGTGCGGCACTAATTTTGTATTCGGTTTCATAACATGCCAAAGGGTTAACCAAGCAGGTGGCACGTTTGTTTTTAAAGACATGGTCTAAGCACGCTTGGTTACAGGCAATGCAGGTGTTAATCTCATTGGATTTGTTGGCAATCGCTTTTTTGACAAAATTGGGGTCAGCTAAAAATGGTCGTGCTATTGAAACCATGTCGATTTTATTGGTGGCAAGGACTTGTTCGGCAATTTCTGGGGTATTGATGCGATTGGTCGTAATGAGAGGGATACTCACATGTGGACGAATTTTTTCGGTAACCCAAGCAAATGCCGCTGGTGGCACACAGGTGGCAATGGTAGGAATGCGGGCTTCATGCCAGCCAATGCCAGTATTGATGATGCTAACACCGAGCTGCTGTAAATCTTTGGCAAGACTGATGATTTCATCCCATGTGCTGCCTTGGGCAACCAAATCAAGCATGGAAAGACGAAAGATAATGATAAAATCTGTACCAAGGGCTTGGCGTGTGCGTTCGACTATTTCTTTGGCGAAACGTGTGCGATTGGCAAAACTATTGCCCCAGTCGTCTGATCTGTGGTTGGTTCGTTTGACTAAAAACTGGTTGATTAAATAGCCTTCTGAACCCATGATTTCGACCCCATCGTATCCTGCGGCTTGTGCCAGTTGAGCGGTATTGACGAAAGACTTTATTTGCTTTTCTATACATTTACTGCTCATTAACTTGGGTTTGAATGGTGTTATGGGTGATTTTATGCCCGATGGTGAGATGATAAATGGGTGATAGCCATAGCGTCCTGCGTGTAAAATTTGCATACAAATTTTTCCACCTTCGGCGTGTACCGCTTGGGTAACGATTTTATGCCGTTTGATTTGAAATTTGTATTTCAGGAACCCTGCTAATGGTGCTGTCCATGCTCGAATATTGGGGCTAATTCCACCGGTGACGATTAAACCGACTTGACCTGCGGCACGTTTGGCAAAGTACTGTGCAAGTTTTGGGTAGTTTTTCGACTTGTCTTCTAAACCCGTGTGCATAGAACCCATGAGTACTCTGTTTTTTAGGGTGGTGAAACCTAAATCTAAAGGTTTTAAAAGGTGCGGAAAGTTATTCATTATTATTGTCTCGGTATAATTGTGCTTGAATTATCACCATACTCTTGCGTATGGCTTGCCACGTGTTATTTTGCCAAAAAGGTTTGGTTTTGCCTAGTGTTGATTGCCCTTTTAGCTGAGGAAAACGCCGAATGGCTGTGTTTTTAGGTAATTTTGCTAAGAGTTCTTGGCAAAGTTCGATGGTACATGCCAACGCAATATCGCATCCCGAAGTGGTACAAGCTTGGTAACGGGCATGCACATCACCGACACAATCGGCTGCTTTCATGCCCAAATCATCGGAAATTATCACCCCGGCAAATCCGTATTTTTTACGTAATATGTCTTGGCACCAGAACTTGGAATATCCAGCGGCGTGTTCACAGGCTTGTGGGTAGATGACATGGGACATCATGACCGCATCTATTAGTTTGTTCTTTATAAGGTGTATGAAAGGTGCTAAATCTAATTTTTCAATGTCATCAAAACTGCGATTATCTATTGGCAACTCGGTATGTGAATCTGCCACCACAGTGCCATGTCCCGGAAAATGCTTGGCTGTTGTTTTCATGCCAGCATCGTGCATACTTTGGCAATAAGTTGTAGCAAAGTTTATGACATCTTGCGGGTTGTCGGCAAACGCACGGTCACCAATGACATTGCTGCCGTTGTCAATATCTAAAACAGGTGCAAAACTCATATCTATATTAATGCTTAAGAGTTCACATGCCATGAGCCAAGCATGGGTGTGTGCCATCGCTTTACCTAAATCCGTTTGGCATTTTTCGGCTTGGCTTATTTCAGCCAGTGCTGGTAAGCGAGTAAAAGGTAAATCAAAACGACGCACGCGACCACCTTCTTGGTCAACAGTTATTAAAAAATCTTCACCAAAGCGACTTTTTATCTCTTTCACTAATAACACAAGTTGTCGGTAATCTTTAAAATTTCGCTTGAATAAGATAACGCCACAAACCAAGGGATGAGATAAGGTTTCAATTTCATCTCTGGTTAATTGTGTGGAAGAGATGCCGCAGATAAGTGCTGTCATAAAAAAAACTTGGATTTGAGTTAAAAAGCGATAGTATCCAATTAAAAGTGCATTAGCAAGCACATTTCGGATTAAAAAAACTAATGACTTGCACAAAGTTTACTAATTAACCATAAAATATGTGACATCTTTCACAGATTGTGTTAATTTTGCGTGGCAATATACGCTCGCTACTAAAAAAAGAGACAAATTGACAAGATTTGTCACAAAAAATACCTATAAAATTAGCCAAAAAAATAAAATATTAAATTAAAAATCAAGAGGAGTCTCAATAAATGTTTAAATTTAAGAAACTGGTTTTACCAGTAGTATCAGCCCTTGTGCTATCAACTACTGCAATTTCAGGGCCATTGTCGAACAATATAACTATCGACAAAGGCAATAACACTGTCCAAGCTAATCCTTTAGCACCTGGTATTATTATAAAATACAAAGCAAGTAATAAATCGGCATCGGTACAAGATTCAATGCAACGTGCAGAACAATTCAGCACACTTTATGGTGTAAACTTGCACTTTAAACGCATGATGTCGGGTGATGCAGAAGTGTTAAGCCTTGATGTTGAACAAGCCAAAAACCTCTCGCCAACAAGATTGCAAGAAATTGTTGCTCAACTCAATGAGCGGGATGATGTTGAATTTGCAGAAGTTGATGCATGGATGGTGCCTTATTTTACTCCAAACGATACGGCTTATAATACGCAATGGCATTATTATGAGACAGCAGGTGGGATGAAGTTACCACAGGCATGGGATACAACCCGAGGAACAGGTGCGGTGGTTGCTGTACTGGATACAGGTTATCGCCCACATGCTGATTTAGCGGGCAATGTTATTGGGCAATACGATATGATTAGCTCATCATCAGTTTCTGGCGATGGTGGCGGTAGAGACTCAAATGCACAAGATCCAGGCGATTTTACCACAGCCAATCAATGTGGTGCTAACACGCCTGCTCGTAACAGTTCATGGCATGGAACGCATGTTGCAGGAACAGTTGCGGCAATTACCAATAACAACAGTTCTGTGGCAGGTGTAGCCGGCAGTGCCAAACTTGTACCCGTTCGCGTGTTGGGTCGTTGTGGTGGTTCGTTGTCGGATATTGCTGATGGTATTCGATGGGCCGCTGGTTTAAGTGTCACAGGAGTGCCAGCCAATCCAAATCCAGCGGATGTCATTAATATGTCTTTGGGTTCAAATTCACCTACAGCATGTTCATCCAGTTACCAAAGTGCGATTACCGCAGCGGTTGGTGCAGGTACAACCATTGTTGTTGCCGCAGGCAATGATAACAGTTCTTTAGGTTATCCACCAGCTAACTGTACGGGTGTGATTTCGGTAGCAGCAACTAACAGAAAAGGCGGTCGTGCTTATTATTCTAATTATGGTTCAGGTATTGATGTTGCCGCACCAGGTGGTGATGGCTGTAACCCAATAGGTGAAGGAATGCCAGCTTCTTTGTCTGATTGTGAAGGTGGTGTTTGGAGTGATGCCAATATGATTCAATCCACTTACAACACGGGCACAACCACTCCTGGTTCAGATTCTATTGGAGCATTACAAGGCACATCAATGGCTTCTCCGCATGTGGCTGGTGTTGCCGCTTTGATGAAAGCACATAACCCAAGTGCGACTCCTGCTCAAATTGAAGCCGCATTAAAATCTTCGGCTAGAGCTTTTCCAACGGTAAGTTCACACCAATGTACAACCGCAAATTGTGGAGCTGGTATTGTTGATGCCAATGCAGCATTAGCCGCTATTGCTGGCGGCACACCACCAGGCGGCGGTAGCAATGTCTTAACTAATGGCGTTGCCGTAACGGGTATTTCTGATTCATTACAAGGTTCTAAATTCTATACATTGGCAGTTCCAGCAGGTGCAACTAACTTATCCTTTGCCTTAAGCGGAGGAACGGGTGATGCTGATTTGTATGTTAAGTTTGGTTCAGACCCAACGACAGCAAGTTATGATTGCCGTTCATGGGCAGGCAGTACCAACAATGAAACCTGTAATATTGCTTCGGCTCAAGCAGGAACCTACCATGTATTAGTTTATGCTTATGCGGCCTATAGCGGAGCAAGCTTGACGGGCAGTTATTCTGGTGGTGGTGCGACTAATAATCCTCCAACGGCGGCATTTACTTCCAGTTGTACCGATTTAAGTTGTACATTTAATGGTTCAGGAACCGATACTGATGGAACAATTGCAAGTTATTCATGGTCGTTTGGTAGCACAAGTGCTTCTGCGAGTCATACTTTTGCCAGTGCCGGAACTTATTCTGTCACCTTAACTGTTACCGATAACGATGGTGCAACAGGTGCGGTTACTCATTCTGTTACTGTTACGGCTCCGCCTGCATCAGGTTCAGTCTTATCAAATGGTGTGGCACAAACTGGATTATCAGCAGCTTATCATCAGCAACTTGACTTTACCATGGTGGTGCCAACAGGTGCTTCCAATCTTAGCTTTACCATGACAGGTGGCACAGGCGATGCTGACTTGTATGTGAAATTTGGAAATTCACCAACACTTGCAAGCTATGATTGTCGTCCTTATAAAACAGGTAACAATGAAACATGTGATATTACCAATGTGCAAGCAGGAACTTATCATGTGATGATTTATGCTTATGCGGCATTCAACGGCGTTAGCCTAACAGGCAGTTATACAGCTGGCGGCGGTGGCACACAACAGTCGGTCTTTAATAGCACAACCAATGTAAGTATTCCTGACAACAACCCCGCAGGCGGCACAAGCACAATTGTGGTTAATAGATCAGGTAATGCTGGTACAGTAAAAATCACTTACAGTATTGTGCATACCTATATTGGTGACTTGACTGTTAAGCTAATTGCCCCAAATGGAGCCGTAGCTACACTCAGAAGCCCAAGCGGTGGTTCTGCTGATAACATTAACGAATCAGTTAATGTCAATGCAAGCAGTTCCAATGCCGCAGGTAATTGGAAGCTACAAGTCATTGATGGAGCCAATATAGATACAGGCTATATCGACTCTTGGAGTGTTGAGTTTTTATAAATCTAAACCTCTAAATTTAAAAAAGCCCGTGAATTTCACGGGTTTTTTTATTGCCGAAATTTTTCTATCGGGATTTGGGATAAGTCGAAAATGAAGAAAAAAATATGAATTTTAGTGAAGAACAAAAGCAAGAATTTATTGCAGCGTTAAATCAAATTATGCCTTACGGGAAGTACAAAGGCAGGAGATTGCATGA
>CAZQMH010000007.1:2104-22728 GCA_964594435.1 uncultured Alcanivoracaceae bacterium | reverse complement strand
CTTTTATCTTGCAAGGTTTCTAATTCCATAATCGCTAAGGCTTGGCGGATGATTTTTTCATCGTGATAGATTTCGCTACTCGTCTTGTGCCAAGGATAGCGTGCATAAACCAAGCTTTGTTGCACCGTACAATTAAGGTGGGCTTCGGTCTTTTGGGGTAACAAAGCGGTATTGCGGGCATTGTTTAGTCGTGAATTTGTTCTTGTGTCTTTGCCATTTATCATAACTGTGCCGTGATAATTAGTGTGCAATCCTGCCAGTGTGTGTAAAAAAGTTGTTTTACCGATGCCATTTTTGCCAATAATTGCCCATAATTCATTTTTCTTGAAATTACCGCTGAGATTTGAGATTAAGTTCTGCTCTTTATTTAATAAACTAAAATTATGTAATTGAATCATGCGTTTTTGCCTAACAAATAAATAAAAACAGGCACGCCAAAAAGTGCAGTGAAAACCCCAACAGGCAATTGAATGGGGCTCAATACTGTGCGTGCCAGAGTATCAGCAATCAGCAACAACAAAGCACCAATCACAGCAGCAAGAGGAATTAAGCGGGCATGGTTATTGCCCACTAATAAACGAGCCAAGTGCGGTACAACCAAGCCAATAAAGCCAATCGTACCTGCGATGCTGACAGCAATCGCAGTAAAAATAGCCGCAGTAAATAATATTAATAAATTAATTTTTTTGGTATCAACGCCAGTTTTTTGGGCAAAAAATTCTCCCCGTGCCAAAATATCCAACTCTTTGTGGTAAGCAAAAGCCCAAAGCGATCCCGCCAGTAGAAACAGAATCGGAAAATACGACAAATTAGCGTGAGATAAATCACCCATCAACCAAAACAACATGGGTTTAGTGCTGGATGCTGGACTTATGGTTAAGAGCAAACTAATAATAGCACCGTAAGCAAATGCCATCACTACGCCAGTTAACAGTAAAGTGGCACTGGAGCGTGTTTTTCTTGCAGTAATCAGCAACAATAACAGCAAAGAAGCCATTGCAGCAAAAAACCCAATGATACCAAAGAGCCAAAAAGGCAACACAATGCCGCTGGCAATAAGTGCCAATTGCACACTGGCAGAAGCACCAGAAATACCTAAAATATAAGGGTCAGCCAGTGGATTTTTCACCAAATTTTGAATCATCAACCCAGCAATAGATAGCAGAGCACCGACGGTTATGGCATTTATAATACGCGGCAAGCGTATATCCATAACAATGGCATAAAGCGTTGAATTCTGTGCCAATAACACTGTCCAGAGGTTTATCGTTTGGCTACCAACAGACAGGGCAATAAAAACAGCACCACATAAAGCAAGAGCCAGCCAAAAGATAGAACTCTTGAGCCAATTGTGCATTTTATCGCATCGATTCAGCCGATGAAATACGATTTGTGTCCAATTGCAGACTGGCATTGCCTGTTTTGAATTTTGTTTCAATGGTGATGGTCGTAGCAGTAACAGCGGTAATATAACCCGTTACAGGACGACCTCGGTCGGTTTTTATACGGACTTTACGGTTGATGTAGTTGCTTAGCGAGGCGACTGGAATTTTACGTGAGTGTTTTTTGCCAGTTGTATAAATTTTTGGAAGCGATTTTCTTTTTTGTTGTTCGATAACTTGTGTTTCTTTTTGCTTTGCCAAGTCTTGTCTTTTTTGCTGTTCTTTGAGCAACTGCTCTTGTGCATATTTCGAGACGTCTATTTCTTTAAGAGTTATGGGCAAGTAATCATTGGAATTATTAGCAATCTCAACAAAAGCATTGCCTAAAAACCGCTCCTGACTCATTTGGTAAATACTGCTGAGGTAATCCCGATTTTTAAGTGTGATGATGGCATTGAACTCAACCTCAGGAGTGAGTAGTCTTTGGTATTTTTCCAACAACAATTCTGAAAGTTCTTTGTTGGTATGAATACGCAGATATTCCTGAATATTGGCAACAGCGGCTGTTTTGTAATGACTTAATGAATTATTGTGGTGGCGTTTACAAACATTGTTACGGTTCAAATTAAAGCCATTGTCTAAGTATGAATAATATAATTTATCGACAACCAAATCTTCTAAGGCGATTTGTTGACCCATAACACCTGATTTTAAATTGCTTGACCAAGTACTGGAAAACAGCCCTTCAGCATCCAAAGTTAAATCGACATCAAGCGTGCCATCATCGAGCCGTGTATAAAACAAATCGACATTAAAAATTTGCTTGTCACTGAAAATTTTATGCCAATCTTTGTATTTAAAAGTGGTAAAGGAGTCGGTATCACAACCAAAACTTCCACCAAATCCCAGCATCAGCATCCACAAGTTTCTGTTATGAAGCGTTTCTTCAATATCATCAGAACGCTCATTAAGGACAATATGATTCATGGAAATGGTCAAGGAAGGTGGCAAAGCATATTTCAAATCATCTGCGCTGTTTTTTAATAAAAACATGGGATCGGTTTTTATTACAATTGAGTCCATTTCAAGACCTTGTGTATAGCCTTGTGGCGAGATATAAACACCCCGCACCGTAATTTCACCATTAAATGTTGTGTTTATCGAACGATTGGTCCATGAACCCAGTCCAGAAGCGTCATCAAAAAGAGCTTGGGCAAAAACTTTGGCATTATTAAAATACCGCCAAGCAGGATAGATTGACAAAAGCGCGAGTATTATGATTAGGCCTATAAATTTATTTTTCATGTTCTTATTACTCTTTTTTACATTACAGGCTCTGCAAATCCTGCAAAAGCACTGATTATTATCGTTTGTATTTGTTTTGAAGACAATTCCACATCAGGAAAACTGCCTAAATTTTTATAATTTTTGTAAAAATCAGGGTGACTAATACTAACAGCCTTTTTGCCTCGACGCAATTGGAAACTACTAGAATAGCGAAAAGGCCAGATGTCTAAAGTCGGCAATGCCCGTGAAAATGTGGCTATGATACCACTAATAGCACTAAAAAACGGAATTTTTTTATTAGGTGCAATAAGCCACGAATTTTCTGCACGCATATCGGTTTTAATAGCCGCTGATAATTGTTGTGCTAAGGCTGCGGATTTTATGATAAACCCTGATTCGGTATTCAAGACATCGGAACGATGATCAAAATTATGCGAACCAATCATCGAAGTATAATCATCAATGACAATAGATTTAGCATGCAGCCCAAAACGCACCTTTTTGTTAGGGTGATGACCAAACATTTCTGTTGCGTAGGCGGGATGCTGTTTGTATTCAAAGATGTTAAGCCCTAAACCTTTCATATAACGTCTTTTATGTTTGTAAGATATGGCATAAACATAATAGGCGTCAGTTGATGATAAGCTATTGGTTGAAACGGTTATATTGACCTTTTGTTGTTTACGCCGCAACCGTTTTAAAGCTCGGTAGGCCTTGCGGCTTAAGACCAAATAAGGGGTTTGAAATAACATGGCTTTTTTAGTTGAGAGAATTAACTGCTTTATTTTCAGGCTCATTTGCTTGCTTTGTTTTTTAACATCACGCGACCGAACAAATAGTTTTTCTGGCAAATCACTGAAATATTCAATCGCATCAACCGCAATAGCAGGGCTGACAAATTTATCTTTGATTAAAGCATAATCATAGGCTTTTAATTTTAATAGGCGCGCCATTTTTTTTTGCGGCAGATACCAGTCAGAATGATTTTCTTGGTTATTAATGATGCGGTACGCCACATCATCAAGGTTCTCCAAAGGAATAACCCAAGGAGAGTTCCAAAAATCATAAAAAGACTGCTGCATTTGAGCAGAAACTTCATTGCCAAGAGCGAAAACATCGCGGTCATGGTAGTTAAAATCTTCATCCCAGTCAAAATATCGGTTTTGGTAGTTGCGACCACCATTGATACCGTATATGCCATCTACCAGAAACAACTTGTTGTGCATTCTGCGATTAAGGCTGGACAAACAACAGGCAAGTGCCGTAAAAAAATCAAACCGTGAAGTATTGCCCTCATTAAAAATAGGATTGAACATTTTCACCGTTAAATTTTTATGTAACGTGGCAACCTCTGCTAAAAACCAACTGTTGCCCATGGAAAATAGTTGGTCAATAATAATGTTAACCTTGACACCGCGTTTAGCAGCCGACAATAATTCTGCCAAAACCAAATGTCCAGCATCATCATTCGCCCAAATAAAAGTTTGAATATCAATGCTTTTTTGTGCCATTTTTATCATGTGCAAACGCAACAATAAGGCATCCTCTCCTTTTTCTAAAATACTTGCATAGGATTGGTTGTGCTGCTTGGATTGTTGGTACAAAGCTGTTAAAGGCGAGTCTATTGCACATTTATTAATGCGAGTTGGTGGGCAAAGGATTTGTTGGTCTTTTTTTATGTTGACTTGTACATTGACCTGTTTAATCATCTCAGGACTTGGGTGACAAGCGGTCAACAACACAATGAGGATGAAAACTCTATTCATAAATAAAACGGATAGGTCGGTTGTCGGGTTCGTGCACTAAACACATGGCGTAATCACTAAATAACTCTTGGCTGTGGTGTTCTAGTTTAGCATTTGGGCACAAAATCATTCCATTTTTGGTTAAAAAATTATGCGACAAATAGTGCCAAAGAATACCAGCGTGGTATTTGCAATAGGCTTCTTTTGCTGTCCAGAGCTGGTAAAATAAGGACAAAGACAATGTTGCATCAAGGTTGTTTAACCTTTGGGCTTCATCAGGATGAAAATACCTTTGAGCCAATGACAGGTATTTTCTTTTGCTATTGATGTATTCAATATCCAGACCAATTTCACCTTCATAACTAAAACCTTGCAGCAGTTTGTTGCGGCAATGACTGATGGAAAAAAACAAACCCTCAACAAAGGGTTTACCATTTTTAGTGGTGGAAAGTGCCTTGCTGGTGATTTTTTTACCCAAATAACGAGACAAATTCTGCAACAATAGCTTTTTACTATTTGTTTTAGATAGCGTGCTAAATTCGTAGCAGTGAACGGTTATCATTTGGGCTTTATTTCTATTGGACCTTGTTTGTCAGGGTGTTTGCCTTGTACATCTTGGTAGATTCTTCTAATGGTTTGCATATCGGCATCAATATCACCTGTTGGCATAAAGTAATCTTTCACTCCAACCTCACGGTTTTTGTAGTCTAAAAAAGCCAAGGCAATGGGGATTTTGGCTTCTAAAGCGATATAATAAAAACCAGTACGCCAATATTTTTTATTCGAGCGTGTGCCTTCAGGAGCAAGAGCTAGGGCAATTTTTTCTTGGGAATTAATAAAATTTGCCATGCGAGTGGTGAGTTTTGTGGTTTTACTGCGGTCTACAGCAAACCCACCTAAAGCTTTAAACAAATATTTTTGCGGCCACTTAAACAAGGCATCTTTGCCCATGTAGCGAAAAGGTACGCCGCTAGCAATAATATAAAAAATCCCTAGCGGAAAATCCCAGTTACTGGTATGCGGATAGGCAATAATGACATAACGCGGTTCATTTGGAAAATTATTGATGGTCTTCCAACGAAAAACCTTAAGCCAAAAGCGACAAAAATATTTAAGCACGTCGATTCGCCTTAGTCATCGCTAAAAGGTTCGGTATTGGAGGCAACCATGGTCAAAATATCATACGCAGCGACCACTTCATCATTTTGATTACTAATGGCAATATCCCAACGCACTTCACCATAACCTTTGCCTCGACGATAAGATTTCTGTTTGCAGGTCAAACGCACGGTTAAATCATCACCTGGATAAACAGGTTCGGTAAAGCGTAAATCATCCAAACCATAATTTGCCAAAACTGGCCCTGGAGATGGCTCAACAAAAAGTCCAGCCGCCATTGAAACAATAAAATAGCCATGAGCCACTCGCCCATCAAAAAAAGGATTGGCAGCAGCGGCCTCTTCATCCATGTGGGCATAAAACTTATCGCCACTTAAATCGGCAAATTTTTCAATATCTGCTAAAGTGATGGTACGAGCTTGTGAAATAAGCGTTTGACCTATTTGTAATTCTTCATAGTAAAGCTTAAAAGGGTGTTTGGCTGGCTGGCTGGTTTTGGCATTGCCGATGTATTTTTGGCAAATTTTAGAGAGAGTCGTGGGCGAACCTTGTAAGGCAGTGCGTTGCATATAATGCATAACGCCACGAATCCCGCCCATTTCTTCACCTCCGCCAGCACGACCTGGACCACCATGAGTCATATGCGGTAAGGGCGAACCGTGACCTGTTGAAAATTCAGCCGAATCCCGATTAATCAGCACCAAACGTCCATGATAACTCGCTGTTTTTAACACCAATTCATTGACCGTATCATCGTCATAGCCAAAAATAGAACCCACCAAAGAGCCTTGTCCCATATTTGCCAATTCTGCGGCTTGTGACAAAGAATCATAAGGCATAAGAGTCGATACTGGACCAAATGCCTCAATATCATGCACGCCGCAATCTGTACTAGGATTGTCACACGCCAGCAAGATTGGATTGATAAAAGCCCCTTTTTCGCTATCTGCTCCAATCGTTTCCACTTCATCTGGATTGCCATAAATCAATGTGGCATATTGTGATAATTGTGCCACACGTTCTCGCACTTCCTGGCGTTGTGACTCACTGGCAAGCGAGCCCATTTTTACCCCTTCGGCAAGTGGGTCACCAATGGTTATGCGTTGCAAACGTGCACTCACCGCATCAGCTACATCACCAAGTATTGCACGGGGAACAATTGCACGGCGAATAGCGGTACATTTTTGTCCACTTTTAACCGTCATCTCTTTGACAATTTCTTTGACGTAATAATCAAATTCTGGCGTTCCAACTTTAGCATCTGGAGTTAATATGGAACAATTCAACGAATCGGCTTCCATAGTAAATCGCACCGAATTTGTCATAATATTTTTATTGCCTTTTAAATACTGCCCAGTTGCAGCCGAGCCTGTAAAGGCGACAGCATCTTGGCAATCAAGATTATCCAATAAATCGCCCGTTGCGCCACAAATCAATTGCACCGCACCTGCTGGCAAAATCCCTGATTCAATAATGGCATGAAACATTTTTTCGGTTAAAAAAGCCGTATTTGAAGCGGGTTTGACAATGGCAGGTACGCCAGCTAATAAAGTTGGAGCAAGTTTTTCCAACATTCCCCAGCATGGGAAATTAAAAGCATTGATATGAACAGCCACGCCTTGCAAAGAAGTACAGATATGCTGCCCAATAAACTGATCACTTTTTGATAAGAGTTCCATCGCTCCATCGACAAAAACATGATGATCAGGCAATTCTCGTCGCCCTTTGCCCGAATAAACAAACAAAGTTCCGATGCCACCCTCAATATCAATCCACGAATCCAGTTTGGTTGCACCTGTCATAAACGACAATTGGTAAAATTCTTTTTTGCGTGACAACAAATACAAAGCCAATTCTTTCAACAACAAAGCCCGTTGATGAAAGCTCATGGCACGCAAGGCAGGTCCACCTTTTTGTTTGGCGTAATCAAGCATACCAGAATAATCCAAGCCTGATGCTGAAATTGCAAAGATTTTCTCACCAGTGACAGCATTAAAACAAGGACGAAAATCATCGGTTGCGGTATGCCATTGACCTTTGGCAAAGGATTGTAGTTTATTCATACAAGGATGCAGTTGCGTGCTGTTTTTTCTAAAAGGGCTAACATTGTAACATTATTGAAACCAACTTTAATAAAGTTTACAAATTTATACTAGAAATTTAACCATAATAAGAGTAAGCTATGCACTCAATTAACAAATGGAGAATAACATATGAGTGTCGCAAGAATTACAGAAATAACCGCTTCATCAGATGAAAGTTTTGAAGATGCGGTAAAAAAAGGCATCGCACGCGCTGCTGAAACGATTCAAAACATCACAGGTGCTTGGGTCGAAAGCCAAAAAGTAACAGTCAAAGATGGTAAAATCAACCATTACCGTGTGAGCATGAAAGTTACTTTCGTTTTAAAATAAATTACTAACAACTTAATCTCGGAGAAAAAATATGAGTGTAGCCAGAGTCACAGAAATAAGTGCATCCTCTTCAAAAAGCTTTGAAAAAGCCGTTAAGAATGGCATTTCTAGAGCCACCGAAACCTTGCAAAATGTTACGGGTGCGTGGGTCGAAAGCCAAAAAGTTACCGTTAAAGATGGTAAAATTGATCAGTACCGTGTTATTATCAAGGTTACTTTTGTTTTAAAATAAAACCAAAACCCAAATAACACGACCCAAAGGCAGAAGTGAACCCTCTGCCTTTTTTAATAGATGAAAAATAATTCCGAAAAATCGCACGCCAAAGTTAAAGTTATACCGCCCCTATTGCCTTTGACCGCCATTCTTTTGTCTTGGCTATTGCATCGCTTTGTTTACCCATTAAATTTGCCCGTTGCCGATAGTGTTGCGGTTATTGTTGCTTATGTTTTTATGGCAATAGCCACAGTTTTGTTTAGCTTCAGTCTGTATTTTTTCATTAAAACACGTCAAAATCCCGAGCCTCACACACCAACCAATGCCCTCTACACTGGTGGTATTTTTAAAATCACACGCAACCCAATTTATTTAGGCTTTCTGGTCGCACAAGTAGTGGTCGCTATAAAAATGCACAATTTTTATGTTATCCTGACCTTGCCACTTGTTTTTTGGTTACTCAACAAATGGGTGATTGAGCCAGAAGAAATTTACCTTGAACAATTATTTGGGCAGGAATACCTTAAATACAAGCAAAAAGTCCGAAGGTGGCTATAAAAAATCATGACAAATGTAAAACAATCAGAAATCCAGCATTTTAACTCTCAAGCCTCTTTTTGGTGGGATACAAACGGACCGTTTAAAACCTTGCACCACATCAATCCAATACGTCGCCAATACGTACAAGATTTTGTTGATTTAGCGGGTAAAAAAGTATTGGATATTGGCTGTGGTGGCGGTGTTTTTTCCGAAGCAATGGCACAAGCTGGAGCACAAGTTACCGCAATTGATTTGGCACAAGAATCCCTAGAAGTCGCTAAATTGCATCTGTACGAAAGCAAACTTAACATAGACTACCAACACATCAGTGCCGAAGATTTTGCCACGCAACACCCTGAGAGTTTTGATGTCATCGTTTGTATGGAAATGCTGGAGCACGTGCCCCAACCACAATCCATCATCAAAGCATGTGAAAAAATCCTTAAAAACCAAGGTTTCTTGTTTCTTTCAACCATTAACCGCAGTGCTAAAGCGATGGGTCTTGGTATATTTATGGCAGAACATGTGTTTGGAATTGTACCCAAAGGCACGCACCATTACCAACAATTCATCAAACCATCCGAACTGGTTGCAGGGATTGAAAAAGTCAAGTTGAAAGTCAAAGATGTCTGTGGCATGAAGTACAACCCCTTGTCACAAAAGGCATGGCTTGATAAGCAAGACGTCTCCATTAATTACCTTGTTACAGCCCAAAAATCAAGCCAATGAAAGGCTTTTTGTTTGACTTAGATGGAACATTAGTCGATACAGCCATTGACATGTTGCAAGCCTTAAAGCTTTTAGCTGCCGAAGATGGTAAGAGCATCAACCCAAAATACGAGCAATACAAAGAACTGATAACCTATGGTTCAAAGGCGATAGTCGGCTCAATATACGGTCAAGTTAAACCCCAAGATTTTAAAATATTACAAAAAAGATATTTAACCATCTATGAAAAGATACTCACCCAAGGCTCGTGTTTATTTACGGGCATTGCCGAAGTTATAAAACAGCTCGATAATGCCAAAATACCTTGGGGAATTGTAACCAATAAACCTTATTACCTTGCCAAACCCTTGGTTGACTCACTCACAGAACTCAGCAATTGCGGCGTCTTAATCGGTGGCGATAGTTGTCAGTATTCAAAACCGCATCCCCAACCCTTACAAAAAGCCATAGAACAATTAAAAATAAACCCACACAAAAGCTGGTATATAGGTGATGCCCAATCAGATATAAAGGCAGGAAAGGCAGCCAAGATGCAAACTGCCGTTGCGTTGTGGGGTTATTTATCCGCAAGCGATGAAGTGCACAGTTGGCAAGCTAACATGCATTTAAATCAACCTCAGCAGATTATTACCCAAATCTCACCAAGAGCTTGCGGTGATAGTGTTTAAAACAGCAATATCAACTATATGATATAGACAAAGATAAACAAACCCAACCACACAACATCAACAAAATGCCAATACCACGCAACTGCCTCAAAGCCAAAGTGACTTTCAGGCTTGAAATGCCCACGCATCATGCGAATGGTAATAACAGTCAACATAATCGCCCCCAATGTCACATGCATCCCATGAAAACCCGTAAGCATAAAGAAAGTAGAGCCATAAATACCAGAACCTAAAGTTAGGTTTAATTCGTGATAAGCTTCAATATATTCACTTGCTTGGTAAAACAAGAATGTCGCTCCCAATAAAACCGTCGCAATCAACCATCCGATAGTTCGTGTTCTTTTTCCAGCAATTAAGGCGTGATGTGCGATAGTCAAAGTGATGGAACTTGCCATCAATAAAACCGTATTAATCAAGGGCAAATGATAGGGATCAACCAATTCAAATTCACCACCAATATTGCCAGGACCATTCGTTGGCCATGCACCTTCAAAGCCTTTCCAGACTTCTGAATTGGTAAAAATACCTGTACCTTCACCACCAAGCCATGGAACAGCGAGATTTCTTACGTACCATAGAGCCATGAAAAAACCCGCAAAAAACATCACTTCAGAGAAAATAAACCACACCATACCAATTCGAAAAGAACCATCGACTTGCGGGTTGTAATAACTGTTTTCCGATTCTTTGATAACTAGCCCCAACCAACCAAAAAACATAAAAATTAATACAGCAAAGCCTAAATACATCAAAACGGGAGTTTGTGCTGTATCGCTATTCATAAAAGTTGCCGCACCTACTGCGGTTAAGGTCATTCCAGTTGCACCAACAATTGGCCAAGTTGCCAGATGTGGAACGTAATATTTATTTGAGTCTTTATTTGACATAATTGCCCTCTTTATTTAAATCGTTAGGATTTTGCTACCTTAAAAAAAGTATAAGATAAGGTTAAAATTTTTGTGTTTTTATCAAGTTTGGTGTCCACAATAAAAGTCACCGGCATTTCCACTTCTTCATGTGCTTTTAAGGTTTGCTTGGTAAAACAAAAACACTCTGTTTTATTAAAATACAATGAAGCAGAATTTGGTGTAATACTGTATGTTGCTTGACCAGTAACTTCTTTGTCTGATAAATTTTTAGCGTAAAATTTTGTGTGATAAAATTTACCAGGAATAACTTTTTTTTCAAACTCCATGGGTCTGAACTGCCAGTTTAAATTTGAATTTACGGTACTATCAAACTGCACAGTTATCATTCTGTTTTCATCAATTTGCTGTTGCTTCTTAACAACTTGTGCTTCGACTTTGCCACTGGTCTTGCCATTTAATCCTGTAATGGCACAAAAAGTGTTGTACAAAGGAATAAGAGCAAAACCAAAACCAAACATCAGCACTGCGGCTAAAATAAGTACTTTGATTAGACTTTTGTTCATCTGTCTTTAATGCAAGGTTCTTATGTTCATAAAATAAAAAACCGCAAAAATCGCCACCGCAAAAACAGCCAAACCCAACGCTGTGCGTCTGGCTGCTTTTCTTCTTTTCTCTATATCGTCTTGCATATTCGTCAATAATAATTAATGCGAAGAAACATGGGCCAGTTGTTCATCCTTAACGGGTTCGCCATCTTGGAAAGTATGATGCGGAGCAGGAGAAGGAATAAACCACTCCAAACCTTTAGCACCTTCCCAAACCCGTGAAGTGGCTTTTTGCGTGCCTTTTCCACGGATGGTTTTCCAAACAATGTAACAGAAGAAAATTTGAGCCAAGCCAAAAGCAAAGCCACCAATACTTGAAATTCTGTTGAAATCAGCAAACTGTACCGAATAATCAGGTATTCTTCGTGGCATACCAGCCAGTCCAAGGAAATGTTGTGGGAAGAATAAAACATTAACCGAAATAACCGACCACCAAAAATGTATTTTGCCTAATCTTTCAGGATACATATTGCCCGTCCACTTAGGAATCCAATAATAAACCCCCGCAATAATGGCAAAGACCGCACCAGGTACCAGAACATAGTGGAAATGAGCCACGATGAAATACGTATCATGGTATTGGAAATCAACAGGAGCCAAAGACATCATCAAACCAGAAAAACCACCAATAGTGAACAGAATAACAAAAGCAATAGCAAATAACATCGGTGTTTCAAAAGTCATGGCTCCCTTCCACATGGTTGAAACCCAATTAAATATTTTCACCCCTGTTGGAATAGAAATCAACATGGTGGCATACATAAAGTACAGCTCGCCACCAAAAGGCATACCCACACTAAACATGTGATGAGCCCAAACAATAAAAGATAAAAAGGCGATTGCCGCAGAGGCATAAACCATAGAAACATAACCAAACAATGGTTTACGAGCAAATGTCGGAATAATTTCAGAGATAATTCCAAAAGAAGGCAAAATCATAATATAAACTTCAGGATGCCCAAAGAACCAGAAAATATGCTGGAACAAAACAGGGTCGCCACCACCTGCAGCATTAAAAAAGCTGGTGCCAAAATAATGATCGGTCAAAAGCATGGTCACCGCACCCGCAAAAACAGGCATCACCGCAATCAACAAGAAGGCAGTAATCAACCACGTCCAAACAAACAAAGGCATCTTCAAATAACCCATGTTTGGAGCACGCATATTAATAATGGTGGCAATGACGTTGATGGCACCCATAATAGAAGAAATACCCAACATGTGAATAGCAAATACCGCAAAAGCCAAGTTTTTGCCACCCTGCAAGACCAAAGGCGGATACAAAGTCCAGCCCGCAGCAGGAGCACCGCCATCCATAAAGAAGGTAGAACCTAGCATGGTAAAAGCAAACGGCAAAATCCAGAATGAAAAATTATTCATACGAGGCAATGCCATATCAGGCGCACCAATCATTATCGGTATCATCCAGTTAGCAAATCCCACAAACGCAGGCATAACTGCACCAAACACCATGATTAAAGCGTGCATGGTGGTCAAGGAGTTAAAAAACTCAGGTTGAAAATATTGTAAACCAGGCTGAAACAACTCCAAGCGAATTAACATCGCCAAAGCTCCACCGGCTATAAACATAATCAGTGAAAAGACCAAATATAATGTTCCAATATCTTTGTGGTTGGTGGTCATTAACCAGCGCTTAACAAAACCTTTTGGTTTGTGGTCGTGATCATGTGTATCGATTGTATCTGTTGCTACGTGACTCATTATCTAATCCTCAACTGTTCTTTATTCTTTTAACATCTTTGGGTTGCACTTCGTCTTTTGCGGTATTCGACCAAGCGTTGCGTGTATAAGTAATGGCAGCAGCAATATCACTTTCAGACAACAAACCGCCAAATGCTTGCATGGCTGTATTTTCTCTTCCAAAAACCACGGTTTTAATTTGTTCATCAGCAGGGCCATTAACAACAGCAGAACCATCCAAGGCAGGGAATGTTGGCGGCAACCCTTTACCTGTGGTTTGGTGACAAGTGGAGCATTGACTATTGAATACTTCTTTGCCTTTAGCGATTAAATCTGCTTTTGACCACGTGCTGGTATTTTTAACTTTTGCGACCTCTTTTTCGCCAAGCTGTTCTTTCACCCATGTTTTGTAATCGGCTTTAGAAACAACATTAACCACAATTGGCATAAAACCATGGTCTTTGCCACACAGTTCTGCACATTGCCCACGGTAAGTGCCGATTTTATTTACATTGGTCCATGCTTCGTTGACAAAACCAGGAATGGCATCACGCTTCCAGCCAAATTTTGGTACCCACCACGAGTGAATAACATCATTGGCAGTCAATAAAATACGAATATTGGTATCAACTGGAATAACAAGAGGGTGGTCAACATTTAATAAATAGTTTTCTACCTCCTCAGGTTTCTTTTTGCCAGGAATATCGCCCAATTGACGAGTGAGGTTGCTTTCCCTGTCAAGAGTGCTCAAGATTGAGATACCATTATCCAAATAATCGTATTTCCACTTCCACTGAAACCCTGTCACTTTAATGGTCATGTCCATCTGTACATTTTCGCCATTAAGAGTTGGGTTTTCCATGGTTAATAAAGTTTTTGTGGCAGGAAAGGATATGATGATAAGAATCAAAATTGGGATAACCGTCCAAATAATTTCTGCCTTGGTGCTATGCGAGAATTGGGCAGCTGTTACACCTTTGGATTTTCTGTGGGCAAAAATTGAATAAAACATAGCCCCAAAAACTAAAATAGCTATGACCAAACATATACCAAAAATAATCATATGCAAATCATAAACTTCTTGGGAAAATTCGGTGACACCTTTTGTAAGATTCATTTTGTACTCAGCAAACACATTTCCTGATGCGAACATACTTAGTATAACTATTAAGAAGCCTAAAAGACTTCCCCTACAACGCTTTGTTGTTTTTTTCATTGATTACAAACCCTCATTAATTGTTCATCTTGTCTTTATTAAATGTTAAAATAACATTAAGCCAATCTTCGGCATTTTATCAGAGGCTACTAAAAAAGTTTATTGAAAATTGAGAATTATCATTATATTTTGTAAAAAAACTTAATCCAAAATCTAAAATATGACAGAAAGCATGAATTTTGCCTTTTATTTGTACATATTTCCTATTCAAGAATATAATGTCTTATCGTTTTAAGCAACCCTGAAATTATGCAAACTTTTGAAATCAACCCCAAGGCATTCTCCAAAAATTATTTAAGTGATGAAAACACATTAATCAACCAACTGCTAGAACAAGCCAATCCAGGCTTAGAAAAACGAAAAAAAATTAAACAACTGGCACTAGAATTAGTGGAAAATGTACGCTCACGCATTCCCGAAATGGATGGTGTTGATGCTTTTATGAAAGAATACGACTTATCCTCCAAAGAAGGCATTGTCTTAATGTGCATGGCTGAGGCCTTGCTCAGAATACCCGACAAAGCAACCGCCGAAAAATTAATTAAAGATAAGCTATTAGATGCAGACTGGAAGTCGCACATGGGCAAAAGTGACTCAATGTTCGTCAACGCATCAACCTGGGGCTTGATGTTAACTGGCAAAATCATACACCTTGATGAAAATAAATCTGGATTTTCCAAAGTTTTGGATAAATTACTCAACAAAACTGGTGAACCAGTGGTGCGTAAAGGCGTTTACCAAGCGATGAAAGTCATGGGCAAACAATTTGTCATGGGTGAAACCATAAAAAAAGCCCTCAAACGTGCCAACAACAAAAAGAACAAAAACTACCGCTATTCATTTGATATGTTAGGCGAAGCCGCCTTAACAAAAGCCGATGCCAAGCGTTATCTCGATAGCTATTTGCAAGCAATAAAAGCCATTTCCAAGGCCAATAGCAGCAAAACATTTGAAGACGCTGCCAGTATTTCAATCAAACTTTCTGCCCTGCATCCACGTTACGAAATTGCCAACATAAAACGCGTCATGGCAGAACTCGTCCCCGATGTGCAGGAAATTGTTGATTTAGCCACCGAATTAAATGTTGCGGTAACAGTAGATGCCGAGGAAGCCGATAGACTGGAGCTATCGTTACATGTTTTCACCGCAGTCTACCAACAGCTCAAACCGGGCTACGATGGTTTTGGTTTGGTTGTGCAAGCCTTCCAAAAAAGAGCCGTTGATGTGATTGACTACTTGGCTCAATTGCAACAAAATTTTGGGCACAAAATCCCGCTTCGCCTGGTAAAAGGCGCTTACTGGGACACAGAAATCAAACGCTCACAAGAACTGGGCTTAGCAAACTATCCCGTGTTCACTCGTAAAGTCAATACCGACATCTCCTATTTGGCATGTGCCCGCAAACTGTTGGCTATGCGTGATAAATTTTATCCACAATTTGCCACCCATAACGCCAATACCGTTGCCGCGGTAAGAATATTGGCAGAGGATAATTTAGGTTATGAATTTCAGCGATTACACGGCATGGGACAAGCCTTGCACCAACAAAGCATTGACCCAAAAGGACTGAATGTGCCTTGTCGTGTCTATGCACCTGTTGGCTCTCATAAAGATTTATTGCCCTATTTGGTTAGGCGACTGTTGGAAAATGGTGCCAATACCTCCTTTGTTAATCGCCTAGTGGATTTAGAGCTAAATATAGATGATATTACCAAAGACCCCATTGAAGTGGTTAGAAAACACGAACAGCACAAACACCCCCAAATCCCTTTGCCCAAAGATATATTTCAGCCCATTCGAGCCAATTCCGCTGGCATAAACCTCAGTGATTTAAGCACATTGGCACAACTTGAAGCGGAACTCGAACAACTCAAAGCCGAAAAAATAACCGCCACACCTTTAATTCCAAACTACCAAGGCGAATCACAAAGCCAAAAAGTCTATTCGCCCGTTGCCAGTGATTTTTTGGTTGGCTACAAGATTGATGCCCGCAACGAAGATGTTCACCTCGCCCTTGAAAATGCCCAAAAAGCTTTTCATGACTGGAATCATACCAGCGTAGAGTCACGAGCTAAATGCCTCAACAAAATAGCCGATTTAATCCAAAAAAACCAAACCATGCTGCTGTATTTATTACGCCACGAAGCAGGCAAATCATTGGATGACAGCATCTCTGAAATAAAAGAAGCAATCGATTTTTGTCGTTATTATGCACATTGTGCCGAACACGATATGAGTAGCAGCCTCAAAATGCCAGGTCCAACAGGTGAAGACAACTTTCTGAGCCTGCAAGGCAAAGGCATTTTTGTCTGCATCAGTCCGTGGAACTTCCCCTTGGCAATCTATGTTGGACAAATAGCCGCAGCATTAGTCACGGGCAACTGCGTGATTGCCAAACCAGCCGAACAAACCAGCATCATAGCCTATTTTACCGCCTGTTTAATCCATCAAGCAGGCATTGCACAAAGTGTTTTTCAATTGGTGCCAGGTTCAGGTCGTCAAATTGGTACGCTGTTGTGCCAATCGCCCTTAACCACAGGTGTTGTTTTTACTGGTTCAACCAACACCGCACAACTCATCAACATCAACCTCGCCAGTCGCAAAAATGCTGCCATAGCCACCTTGGTCGCCGAAACAGGTGGGCAAAATTGCATGATTGCCGATTCATCCGCCCTGCCAGAACAACTGGTAAAAGATGTCATATCATCTGCTTTTGTCAGTGCCGGTCAACGCTGTTCGGCACTTCGCGTGTTATATGTGCAAGCAGATATTGCTGATGCCGTGCTTGAAATGCTCGCCGGAGCAATGGCACAAATGACCATTGATCACCCGCAAAATTACGCCAGTGATTTGGGCTCCTTAATTGACCAAGACGCTCTGAAAAAATTACAACAGCACGCACAATACATGAGTACTCAAGGACGGCTTATCAAAAAATTAACCGTTCCCAAACATTTAAAAGGGCATTATTTTGCTCCACATGCTTACGAAATAGACACTATTGATTGTTTAAAAGAAGAAGTATTTGGACCTTTTTTGCATGTGATACGTTTTGCTGGCAAAGACCTAGACAAGGTTATTGCATCAATCAATAACACGGGCTTTGGCTTAACATTTGGCGTTCATTCACGCATAAACAACAGCATTGAGCACATTGTCAAAAACATTCGTACAGGCAACTGCTACATCAACCGCACAACAATTGGAGCCGTCGTCGGCGTGCATCCTTTTGGTGGTATGGGCTTATCAGGCACCGGTCCCAAAGCGGGAGGCCCGTATTACTTGCACAGTTTTGTCACCGAAAAAACCATAACCAACAATACCGCAGCCGTTGGCGGCAATGCCGATTTATTAGAAATCAGCGAAGAATAGGTTTGAAATGAAATTAATTTGGTGGAAATTTAAATAAGACCCAAATCCAGTAGCGTGCCGAAAAGAAAAAAGTGCAATTGATGAAACAGTCAATGCTTTTGGGATTAAATAGGGTGATTTAGCTTTTTGGCGATTTATTAGGTGCATTAAGGGCTTGTGCTCCTTTTGTGACTTCTATATCGGGATTTGGGAAATAGTAGTCAAGCTAAATTTTAAGAGCAGAAATAAATGAAAGAAATTGTATTTATGAAAACAGATAAATGTGTTTCGGTAAAATTTCCTGTTGATGATGCCAAACAAGTGGAGTCAATCATCAATAATAAAAGGGATTTAGAACATTTAAAATTCATGTACGACAAATGTCGGTTAAATCCCAGAATTGTGTCAACACAGAGAGCTAAACATATTTTGAAATCTTTTGCCATGATTAGGGGCGACATTAAAAACACGCAGCAGCTTGAAGAAATTATGACCCGAGATTGGCAAAAGTTATTCCGTTTAAGCAAAAAAAATCCCGTCATTAGTGCCTATATCGTCAGTATGTTTGTTCAATACAAAGGATTTATCAGAGCCAATGTCGGCAAACCTTACATGGTCGTTCGTGAAAGTGCTGATATAAAAGTGTTACCGCCTGAATTTTCCATGTATGAGATGTTTGATGACCATGTTGTCTACTCATTGATAGATGAAAATTCGACAGCAAAGATTTATCGAATTTTATATTGCAAGCAGCCAGAAGGGCGTGAGATAAGTTAAGTACTATTTTTCTCAGACAAACCACTTATCGGGCAACGTATGTGGCTGATAACTTTTGAGGTAGTGGATGGTATCTTCAACACTTTGGCTTATGTGGTACAGAACTTTGTATTGTTCTTTGGCAAAATTTTCCTTATAAATGTGTTCAAACATTTCGAATAATCGGTCGTAATAGCCACGAATATTGAGAAAAACGATGGGCTTGTTGTGATAGGAGAGTTGTTTTAAGGTCAAAATTTCAAACATTTCTTCAAAAGTGCCAAAACCTCCTGGCAAACCGATAAAAGCATCGGCTTTTTCATCCATTACGGCTTTGCGTTCTCGCATGTCGGTGGTGATAATAAGTTCGTCATCTGTGTCATTGACCACATTTTCAATATTTAACGCCTTGGGTGTAACGCCACAAGTTGTGCCATTATTGGCTTGCACACTTTTTGCCACAGCTCCCATCAAGCCGACTTTGCCACCGCCATAAATCAGTTGCATTGAGTTTTGTGCTAATGCTGCACCGAGTTGTTGAGCTGTGGCAAAGTATTCTGCATGAATGCTGTCGCTAGAGGAACAAAAAACGGCAACAGCCTTAATAATCATTGTACTTAACCACGTATTCGTAGTCAGAATCTGCATTAATGATATTCATCATGGTGACATGTTGTTCGGTCAAGCTGTTTTCCATCATTTGGAACATGTTACGATCGGCTTGCATTTTTGCTTCAAATTCACTGACGGATAAGGCGGCAGCATTATTATAGCTTTGGTAACTTTGGGTGTTGGCGTTGTTCCAAAAATTATTAACGTATTGGCTATTAATTTGTTGGTTTTGTATGTTCATTTGGCTTTGTACTTGGTAAATGTATTGTTGTTGTTGGGCAACCGTCATACTGGAGAATTGCCTTTGTATATTATCCATAATGAAGCTGGCAAAAGCAAGTGTTTGTTTCTGTTGCAGTGGTAAACTGGTAAATTTATTGGCAAGAAACATCTGCATTGCCATACGTTCTTGTTGGCTTGGTTGGAAATTTTGTCCAGCTAACATGGCTTGGAATTGCAGGTAGTTGATATAAGCTTGGGCATCATGGTTGCTTAAATTTAATTGTGTGCTGTTATCCATGCTGAGTATTTTAATGTGCTTGTTTAAAATTTGCACAAAAGCATAATTATTTAACTCGGGTCGTTGTTGCAGACTTTGGTAAAATGTGGAGCTCACGACTTCTTTGAGCATGGCGACTTTAGCCACATCATGCACGCTGTAGATTTGCTGCATGGCTGATTCCATTGCTTTGACGTCATTGAGGGCATTTTGTGGGTTGTTGTTAAATTCGTTAATAAAATCTTGTCGCATTTGTGCGATTTCTTCATCACTTGCTTTTTGCCCTATCATTAATTGTAGGAGTTCTACGTACAATTGGTTTTCACGTTCGCGCCATTGGTAACCATTTTTTTCGGCGAGAACACGTAGATATTGCGGATTTTCCCATGGTAAATTGCTGTTGGATTGATAATTGTTGGCATTTGCTTGGCTTTTGACGTAGTTGTATCGCATACCTAAATTATCAACTAAGGTCATGGCGTCGTTGGTAAAGTTTTGCACTTGGTAGGCGTAATTATTGCCCATGCTGTCTTGTAAGTATAAAATGTTATTCTGTACTGAATACGACCCTTGTGTGTTTGTCGTGGCACTGCTGAACTGAAATGTGCCATCGTTAACGAGTGTTAATTTGTAATTATTGGCATAGTCAATCCACGTTTCATTCATCTGAGCCGTGGCGGTTGCGCTTATCATTATAAGCAATGCGATTGTGCATAATGTTTTTATGTTATTTTTCATGTTACTTCTCATGTTTTGTTGTACTCACTGTATTTAACGACATTTATAAATATATAGGACACAAAAAAACCCTGTTGGCGTTTTGTTCCGCCAACAGGGTTTGCAAGCGACTCTTTTCCTAAGAGTCTATTCTATTTTGAAGATAAGCATGAGAAATTCTTCAAAATAAATTCACTATT
>CAZQMH010000007.1:0-2004 GCA_964594435.1 uncultured Alcanivoracaceae bacterium | reverse complement strand
TTCACTATTAACATACGACTTATCAAGTGAAAACAGGACAAAGTTTTTTAAAAAACAATGATGTTGTAGGAGCCAAATTTATAATTTCCTGCTTTATCAACATATTGGCACAATAGTGAAACATTGCTGCCACTCAATGAACAACTGACATTGTCCCCATCATTATTTAAAGCAGAAGGCATCCATACTTTTCCAACCAAAGAAGTGGGCAATGTGACAAAACAATATCCCGTTGTGGCAGTACTTGTAATCGTGGCTTGTCCATTGTTTCCAGTTAAATCGGTAGTGGCTATGCTTGTTGAGCCATTCAGGCAAGCTGCATTAATTATATATTTTGGCAAACCTTGTTTGTTTTCTGCCTGATAAACATCACCAGAAAAAACACTATCACCGCCAACTTTTAAACCATTGCTTGGTGGAACCTGAGTGGTGCCAACAGATGTTCCTTGGTTGCTGTTGACATGCAATGAGACACCTGCTCCCCAGTTGGCACCGTTATATGTTAAGACATCACCTGCAGCTCCTGATACATTTAAGTCATTGGCTGTAGTGGCTACGGCAGCACTGCTAGCACTGGCAGCACTGTTGGCAAAATTAGATTTTGAAGCGTAGGGTGTAACATTAAGTTTTTGTCGAGGGCCCAAAGTGGTCCACGCTCCACCACCACCAAATTGTGGTACTCTGACATAAACTTCTATCCAATATTGATCATCATTTTGATAAATATCACCAAAATCGAGATTCTCAATGATAAATAATCCTTTGCTTACCTGTACGCCAAGAAATTCTGGCGGTAATAAGTGCCCTGTACCACCTGTTGGAGCAGTAAAAAAATCGAAACTAAAATCATAGGTTCCATTTGCTGGAGCTCCATTATCTAGCAATTCGCCCTGGTAAGTAAATGCCGTGCCAACATTAGCGGCATTGGCTGTTGCCAGTAAAAGACTGGTTAGAATTAAAGTTAATAAAGTTTTCATGTTAGTATCCTCTTTGGTTTATTCAAAATTGTTTTTAAAAATTAAATCGGTATTTGGGTGCAAATAGCCGCCGCTATTGGAAAACCCCGTACCTGTGGTAATGCTACTGGCATCTATCTGACCAATAATGCCGTGCAATGCAAATTGCCCACCTTGCATAACATCGGCGGCTGGAATAAGGGCGTGTTTTGCCAAGCTGAAGCTGTGTGTGCCTTGCACAAGGTTAGGCTCTTGTGCCGATTGTGTCTTATTTTTCCTTATGTTTTCTCCAATGGCTATTTGAGAACTCAGAAGCAAAAAAATCAGTGCTATTTTCATCATGTTTTTCCTCATTTGTTATGTGCTTATTAGTGTTAACGACAAGATTTGCTGATGAAGGACAATAGTTTTAAAAATATTTAAAATTTTGGCAGAACATAGGTGTATTCGAGGAGTTGTGCTATCATGGTGTTTTTACAGGCTGAATGCGGGCAATTGCATAACAAATGAAATTTAAAACGCTGGGCTTAGACCCAAAATTACAACGTGGCATTGATGCTTGTGGTTTTATAGAAATGACGCCAGTGCAACAACAAAGTAGTGCGTTACTACGCAAAGGTCGCGATTTATTGGTGAATGCTCAAACTGGCACAGGTAAAACCGCAGCATTTGCTTTACCTATCTTGCAACGCATGTTGGATAAACCTAAAACGCACAATTCTAAACACCCTCGTGCCTTGATTTTAACACCTACTCGTGAGCTTGCCGAGCAACTAGCAACAACCATTGCGAGCTATGCTCAGTTTCTTGATTTCAGTATTTGTGCAATTTATGGTGGTGTGAAAACGGCTTCACAAATAAGTAAATTACAACGTGGTGTGGATATTTTGGTGGCAACACCGGGTCGTTTGCTAGAAATACTTGAAAAAGCCTGTGTTAACCTGGTGGAAATAGACTTTTTGGTATTAGATGAAGCGGATCGTATGCTTGATATGGGCTTCATCGGTGATGTCAGTCGTATCATTCACAACACCAACACGCACAGGCA
>CAZQMH010000006.1:0-23631 GCA_964594435.1 uncultured Alcanivoracaceae bacterium | reverse complement strand
AGTTGCCTTGCCCGTTCCATTTGCTGATAGCTTAACCTATCTCCTACCAGCATCGGTTAGCATAAGCTGTTTAAAAATTGGCACACGAGTCATTGTACCTTTTCGTAACAAAAAAATGGTAGCAATAGTGGTCGCTTTAAACGAAGCAAACCATAGCAAAGGATTAAAAGCCATGTTAGCCATTATTGATGACGCAAATGAAGAAGCTTTTTTACCAGAAAAAACACTGAACTTTATGCGGCATATTCACCAGTATTATCTCACCCCGCTTGGGGAAGTCGTGTTTGCGGGTATTCCAAAATGGTTTAAAAATACGCAAAATCCGCCTTTACCACAAGAAATCTGGTGGCAGGTTACACAGTATTTGGCAGATAATGAACTTTCTGCCGTATTAAAAAGTGAAAAACAGCAGAACATTTATAAATATATTCGTGATAATGGGCCATTACAATCACGAAAAATGAGCCATATAGAAAAAACTTCCGCTGCCTTATGTCAGGCTTTATGGAAAAAAAAACTACTGATTAAATCTGACTTTTGCCTCACCCAAGCAGCGACGGTTAACGACCCAAAATTCACCCTCACCGAAGATCAACAACAATGCCTAGCTGCACTTGATAGTTGCAACAACTTTGGCTGTTTTTTGCTCGATGGAATCACCGGTTCAGGCAAAACAGAAGTCTACATACGATTGGTTGAAAAATACATTAAAGCAAAAAAGCAAGCCTTGCTATTGGTGCCAGAAATTGGTCTAACACCACAGCTTTTTCATGAATTTGGTAAAAGAATTAAAGGTCGGGTTGCCGTTTTGCATTCTGGTCTTACACCAGCTGCTCGTGCCCGAACGTGGCTGAATGCCAAAACTGGTGATATAGATGTCATTGTTGCCACCCGTTCGGGAATCTTTACACCGTTTGCGAATCTTGCCATTATTATTGTCGATGAAGAGCACGATTTAAGTTTTAAACAGCAAGATGGTTTTCGTTATTCCGCTCGGGATTTGGCGGTTTTGCGAGCAAAATTAGAAGATATTCCCGTCATACTTGGTTCTGCCACACCCTCATTGGAGACATTGAACAATGCCCAAATGGGTAAATACCACTGGTTAAAACTTCGGCAAAGAACCAACAAGCAAGCCTTGCCCAGCATCCAAGTACAAGATGTGCGGCAACATAAAATGCAAAAAGGCTTGTCTTTCATCGTTTTACAACAAATTGCCGCAGAAATCAAAAAGGGCAACCAAGTTTTGGTTTTTCTTAATCGTCGCGGCTGGTCAATAAAAGTGACATGCTTGGATTGTGCGTGGGTAGCAGAATGTGATGAATGCGATACCTATTTGACTTACCACAAGCACCTGCACAAACTGCGTTGCCACCATTGCGAACGGTTGTACAGTTTGCCCGAATTTTGCCCTCAATGCGGTTCACAAAAAATCGAGCCTATGGGCGTTGGTACCGAAAAAATTCATCACGGTTTACGCAGTTATTTGCCTGATACCGAAATAATTCGAGTCGATAGAGACACCGTTAAAACACCAAACCAATGGCAAAAAACAGTTGATAAAATAAAATCTGGCATTCCTTGTGTTATGGTTGGCACCCAAATGCTTGCCAAAGGGCATGATTTTCCGCATTTAACCTTGGTGGTTATTGTTAATGTTGATAACAGTTTTTATTCTTTAGATTTTCGGGCAACCGAACACCTCTCGCAACTGATGATTCAAGTTTCAGGTCGAGCAGGAAGGAAAGACAAAGAAGGCAAAGTCATCATCCAAAGCATGAACCCGCAACACAATTTTTTTAAACTTTTACTGGGAAAAAGCTACCAGGATTTTGCGACTTTTGAAATAAATCAAAGAAAAGAACTGGGCTTTCCACCTGGCAGTTATATGGCAATCATTCGGGCACGAGCCAAAAGCGAGGATAAACTGAATACTTTTTTTGACACTATTTTACAAAATTGCCAAGAAAACCCAACGCTCAGTATTTTAGGGCCCATTCCCGCACCAATGTACAAAAAAATGGGCTTGTTGCAAATGCAACTTATCTTTAATGGTAACAACCGCCAATCCCTGCACCACAGTTTAAAAAATATCATGAGCCAATTACGCAACAATAAGATTTGCACGAGTATCCTTTGGAGTTTGGATCTTGACCCAGTCAATCTCAATTGAATTTTTATCAAATCGGGTTATAATCGAGCGGGAACTATCATTGCTCTGTTATTTTGGGTTAAAATTAAAAAATGTTTATAAAATTTACACAAGCGGCACTTGATACCGCAGAAAAAACAGGTGATGAAGTCACCAATATTGTCGGTTCTTTTGCTGATTGGTTGCCGCATTCTTGGCAACCCTATTGGCAACAATTACAAACCGTTCCATTGTTACGGTTTATTATCATTGCCTGTGTTGGTTATATTGTGGGCAAAATTGTACAGTTTGTGGTCATACGAAGTGCCACCCAAGTGACAAAAAGAACCCGCACCAAAGTTGATGATGATTTAGTGGCGTTGTTAAAACGCCCCATTTTTATCACTGTTTTTACTTTTTTCTTGATAATTGCCACCAAGTCATTGGACGTGAGCGTTGGTTTTAAAAGCACAACCGTACGGCTATTATTAACGCTTATTGTTTGGGTGTGGATGACTCGGGGCTTTAAAATCTTGTCGTTATTACTGAAAGTTCTCAGTGATTTACGCAATAAATTTAAAATGATTCAACGAAAAACCGTTCCCCTCTTTGATTTGATTGGCAAAATTGCCTTGGTTGCGGCGGGTTCTTATTTTATTTTATTGATTTGGGGAATTGACCCTACTGCTTGGTTGGCTTCTGCTGGAGTTATTGGTATTGCTGTCGGTTTTGCGGCTAAAGATACCTTGTCGAATTTGTTTTCTGGCTTCTTTATCATCGCAGACACACCTTATAAAGTCGGTGATTTCGTTATCTTAGATTCAGGCGAACGTGGCATGGTGACCAATGTTGGCATTCGCTCCACCCGTATTTTAACCCGAGATGATGTCGAAATAACCGTGCCCAATGCGGTCATTGGCAATGCAAAAATCAAAAATGAATCAGGTGGACGCTGGGAAAAGAAACGTCTAAGAATAAAGGTTGGCGTTGCCTATGGCAGCGATTTGGATAAAGTCTGTGCTGTTTTGCAAGCAATAGGCAACAAAGCAGAAAACGTCTGCAAAAATCCGACACCACGTGTGCGGATGCGTGCTTTTGGAGCTTCAAGTATTGATTTTGAACTATTAGTTTGGATTGATGAGCCCGTGCTAAAAGGACGAGTGATGCATTCTTTACTGATGAAAGTTTACCAAACATTCAACCAAGAAAACATCGAGATACCTTACAGCAAACACGATGTTTATATCAAAGAAATGCCGAAAAAATAATTTTTTTGCGGAAAATTTAGAGTTTTTGGTAAAGGTTTTCTAAAACGGTGTCCACTAAAAATGATTTGGCTCGTGAGCCATCACTTTTCTTAAAGGTTGTTTCCACAACTTTACCCGATTGTGTGCATGTCAGACTAAATAAACCAGAATAATCGGTGTAATAACCATCACGGGTAAAAATCTTTTTTATGAAGTTGGCATTTTTTCTTTCCTCAGCATCCGCATCGGTGTATTTGAGTTGCAACTGGCAATTGCTCTCATTGCTGTCGCTTATTTCCCAGTTTTCCATTTGCATGCTGTTCATCGCCTGCCACATGGCACTTTTTGAGACCTGAGCAACAATAACAGGAAAACCTTTTCTGACATCTATGCGTTTAGTGCCATCATCGGATTGTTTTTTGCGAATTGGCATATCAGGTGGTGGTACACGCGAGGACTCGCTCACCGTTTTGTTTTCTGCGGCTTGGGGAATTTCTAGTGTTGAAGTGGAGTTGGGTTTGTCCAAGCCATCTGGAATGGTTAAAGGAGTGGCTGCGCGTTCATCCACGTATTTTTCACGTGTATCAATATAACGGCAAGCGTTGAGGCTTATGGCAAGTACGAGTAGTATTAAGATTTTTTTCATGTGTTTTTGTATTCTTGTAAAATATTTTGAACTTCAGATTTAGCCTGTTTATTGCTTTCATTAAACCACAGTAAAGGCAAACGAATGCCAGCACCTATCAATCCTGCACGGTGGGCTAAATATTTCACCATTATTGGATTGGGTTGGTATGATAACATTTTATACAGCGGCACAAGACTAGAATTTACATTTTTTGCTGAAATTTCATCACCGAGTGCGAAATAAGTGCAGATTTGGTTCATTGTCTTGGGGCGAATATTGCTGGCAACAGAAATTACGCCACTTGCACCTTGTTGCATAGCGTGAAAAAAAGTATCATCATTGCCCGAAAGGACGGCACATTTTTTTTGCAATAATTGCACCAATTTTTTTATTCTCGATGCTTCACTTGAGGCTTCCTTAATGCCAATAATATTGTCAAATTTAGCAAGTTTTGCCGTCGTTTCTGGCAACAAATCATTGTGCGTGCGACTGGGGACATTGTAGAGAATAATGGGCAAGGCAGAATTTTCGGCAATGGTGGCAAAATGCTTGTACAAACCTGCTTGCGTTGTGCGTAAATAGTAGGGCGTGACAATTAACACCGCATCAGCTCCCAAATCATGGGCGATGGCATTGTTCAAAATCACGGTATCTACCGCTATGGTTCCCGTTTGTGCAATAACCAAGGTATTGCTGTTTGCACAAACTTCTACGGCGATTTGTAGCAACTTTTTAAACTCCAATTGGGTCAAAACTGCTGATTCGCCAGTGGTACCTGCCACCACTATCGCCTGGATTTTTGCCTTGACTTGCCATTGTATTAATTTTTGCCATTGGGCGTAATCTATGGCACCGTCGGCTGACATCGGCGTCAACAAGGCGGTCATACATCCGTACAAATCTTTTTGGGTTAGCTCAGACATGAGGCAATCGTCATTTTTTCTAAAGTTTATAAAACGGTTATTTTAAACAAAATAGCATTAAAATATAGTTATGTTTTGATTAAATTATGCTTTATTAAGATTTGTTCGGCTATTTTTGCATCAAATTGTTCTTTGCTGGTAAATAGTGAACTGAGTTCTTCTAACACTGCCGCTTGTATTGTGCCACGTTTTTGTGCTTGAGCATAAGGAATATGATGGAACATAACCATAGAATAACGCGGGATAAAGACATCAGGAAAGTGTTTTTCCAAAGCAAAGGCGATGTGTTTTTTCAGTTGAAATTTTGTGTCACGGACAGAATCTCGCATTTCAATATAATTTTCCAACGCCATATCAGCAATGGCATTAGCATTGGCTTTGCGGTTTTCACAGTAAAGCGGTGTAACGATAGACCAATCATCTGCGTGCTGTTGTAATAAAGCATTCAATTCAAAGCAATCTTCAAAGCCACAATTCATGCCTTGTCCATGAAATGGCACAACGGCATGAGCGGCATCACCTATCAACAAGGCATCTTTGTGTTGCCAATGCTGGCAGCGAATGGTTCCTAGCGTGCCTGTTGGATTGGCAAAAAACATTTTCGTCAAATTTGGCATCAATTCTTTTGCATCTTTAAATTGACGAGCAAACAGTTCATCCACGTCTTTGGCTGTTTGCAAAGAGGCAAAGCTGGTTTCACCTGTGGATGGCAAAAACAGAGTGACGGTAAATGAAGCGTCTAAATTTGGCAAGGCAATAAGCATGTATTGACCTCTTGGCCAAATATGCAGGGCGTTTTCATCCATTAAAAACTGCTTATTTGCACCTGCGGCAATGGTTAATTCTTTATAGCTGTGGTCTAATTTTGCAAAACTTACACCAGCAACGCCTGCTTGGCTCATGGCATTGCGTACCTTTGAACCCGCTCCATCGGCACCAATTAATACATCAAAGGCATGGTTTTGGTCGTTAATACGAATTTTTTTGTTGCCAAAATCGACCGCCTCTAGACTCTGTTTAAAGTGAAACTTTACCCTTTTGGTCGCCTCAGCTTCATCCCGTAACAATGCCACTAAGCCACCACGAGATACCGAATAAATGACTTCTTGCGGTTTCTGCCCATAATTTTGAAATTGCAGATTGCCATTGTGGTCATGCAACATTCGACCTTTCATAGGGGTTAATAATTTCTCAACTTTTGCAAAAATACCCAGTTGTTGCAAGGGACGAATACCACGATTGGCTAATGCTAAATTGATGGAACGACCCGCACTGATTTTTTCTTGGCGAATATCAGGTAATTTTTCATAAACATCCACCGTGTAACCTCGTTGTCCTAAATAAATCGACAACATCGAACCGACCAGACCTGCACCAATAATGGTAATGTGTTGTGTTTGCCTATTCATCGCTGTAATGCCTGCTTTAGAATTTTTACAAAATGGTAGACATCACAAAACGTGTTATACAAGCCAACGGTGGCAACACGTATGACATCAGGATGGCGAAAATCACAACTCACGCCTTGTTTTTCGATGCACTCAAAAACTGACTTAGGGTCTGTGCCTTGTTGCTGAATAACTAATGACAACTGTGCTCCTGATTTTGTGTCGGCAGCGGGTGTGATGATTTTAATACTGTTGGTCAGTTCTTGCTCCAGCAATGCTCGCAGGTAATTTTTTAAATTTAAGGATTTTTGGCAAATGACTGCAATGCCGCCTGCTTGTTTAATGGTGTCTAATGCTGCTCGAATAGCAGCAAGTGATAAAATGGGTGGATTCGATAACTGCCAAGCCTCAGCACTTTTTATGGCAACAAAGCTGTTTTCCATCTTAAAACGTGTGGACTTGTCATGTCCCCACCAACCTGCAAATCGAGGCAAATCTTGATTGTCATGGTGTTTTTCATGCACAAAACAGCCCGCGACAGAACCCGGTCCTGAGTTAAGATATTTGTACGAACACCAAGCGGCAAAATCGACTTGCCATTGGTGCAATTTTAACAAAATATTGCCAGCTGCATGAGCCAAATCAAAACCAACCTTGCAGCCTTGTTTTTTTGCCGCACGAGTGATAGCTTCCATATCCAGTACTTCGCCAGTATAATAATGCACACCTGGCAACAAGACCAAGGCAATTTCATGACCCTCAGTGGCAATAATTTCCAGTATATCTTCGGTACGCAAGCAGTCTTCATTGGCTCTTGGAGCAGCCAAAATCATGGAGGAAGTGGCATCATAGCCATGAAATTTAATCTGTGATTCGATGGCGTAATGATCCGAAGGGAAGGCATGTTTTTCTAGTAATATTTTGTGTCGTGTTTTGCTTGGCTGATAAAAACTCACCATTAACAAGTGCAGATTGGTGGTTAAGGAATTCATGCAAACGACTTCTGATGGCTTGGCTCCAACCAGTTTGGCCGACTCTTGTGCTAAAAATTCATGGTAAGGCATCCACGGAAAATCGCCCGAAAAATGCCCTTTGACGCCAAGTTTCTGCCATTGTGTCAATTCGTAATTTAGGTAATGAGGGGTTTTTTTCGGTTGTAAACCCAAAGAGTTGCCGCATAAATAAATCTCATCTTTGCCATTGGCTTGTTTGGGAATGTAAAACTCTTGTCGCATAAAGGCGATGGCATCTTGTTGGTCTTGAGTTTGTGCGTATTTAAGTGAATATTTATTCATATTTCACGCCATAAATTGAAATTAAAGAGCGATTATAACACAAGCAATCTGCTGTTTGGGGCAAGTATTTCATGGGTGCTTGGTTTTTTATTGAACCATAGCTCAAAAGCACAAGCGGCTTGTTCAACCAACATGCCGATGCCATCAAAGCAGTATTTGATGCCTGTATTTGAGCAGAATGCTAAAAAAGGCTGTGCGGCTTGTCCGTAGCTCAGGTCATAACACAAGGTATTTGCGTGCGAATGTGCGGTAGAAAACTTGAGTGTTTGTCCCAAATGCCCCAGAGATGATGCGTGGATGATTAAATCAAAAGCGTGCGGATATTTTTCTAACTCTGCCAGGCTTAGGGCTTGTGTATTTTTGTAGTGGAGTATTTTTTTGGCTTTTTCGAGACTGCGATTTGCCAGCACCAATGATGTAGGCTGCTGTTGCATGATGGCTGGTACGATGCCTGCCGCTGCTCCGCCTGCTCCAAGTATGAGAATGTTTTTATGTTTGCAATTAAATTGGCAACGTTTGTTTAAATCATGAAGAAAACCTATGCCATCGGTCGTGCTGGCACATAGGTTTTGTTGTTGGTCATAATAAAAGGTGTTGGCCACTTGGGACGTTTGAGCCAGCGGGCTGATTTTTTTTACACATTGCAAAGCCAAAGATTTGTACGGCAATGTGACATTGGCTCCCCAACCGCCACTGCTAAAAAAATCATTGACCGCCAGTGGGAAGTCTTGTGCTTGCACATCATGCAGTTGGTAGTCAATTTCAAGAGTAAATTGCTTGGCAAAAAAATGATGGATTTGTGGTGACAAACTGTGTTTGACTGGATGCCCAAACAAGGCAATTTTATGAATTTTCTTCATGCAAATAATGCAACACTTTATCGCTATAATAACTTAGAATTGCCGAACAACCAGCCCTTTTGAAGCATAAAAGCGATTCAAGTATGGCTTTTTTCTCATCCAAATAGCCCTTTTCAATAGCACATTGTAACATGGCATACTCGCCGCTGACTTGGTAGGCAAAAACTGGGGTATTAAATTGAGCAACCGCATGCGCAATAATATCCAAATATGGCATACCCGGTTTGACCATAACCATGTCGGCACCTTCTTCTATATCCATACGAATTTCAGCCATCGCTTCTTTGCTATTGGCTGGGTTCATTTGGTAAGATTCTTTACTGCTTTTGCCCAGATTGGCTGAACTACCCAAAGCATCACGGAATGGTCCATAAAAACAACTGGCATATTTCGCCGAATAAGCCAAAATACTGACGTTGGTATAATTATTTTGCTCCAATACTTGCCGAATCGACTTGATGCGTCCATCCATCATATCACTTGGGGCAACAATATCCACTCCCGCTTGAGCATGGGAAAGTGCTTGTCGGCACAAAACTTCTATTGTTTCATCATTCAGAACATAACCATTAGCATCGACCAATCCATCTTGCCCATGACTGGTATAAGGATCCAGTGCCACATCGGAAATAACTAACAATTCTGGCAACTGTGCCTTGATTGTGCGGATGGTACGTTGCACCAAACCATCATCGTTATACGCTTCTTTGGCATCTTCGCTTTTGTTAGTGGTCACCACAGGAAACAATGCTACCGCCTTGAGTCCTATGGAAAATAAATGCGTGAGTTTTTCCAGTAGCACATCCACCGACAAACGGTCAACGCCAGGCATGGATGCTATGGCTTCTTGTCTTTTGAGACCTTCTAAAACAAAAACAGGCAAAATCAAATCATCTGCCAACAGTGTGCTTTCGGCGACCAGTTGGCGAATACTGCCTGAATACCTCAGACGTCTTTTGCGTGTTAATGGATAACTTGGCATACAGTTTATAACCTGAACGACTAGGGAATATGGTCGAGGTTTGCACCTTCTTTGGCTACTGGCATTAAATCTTCACGCGATATGCCCAAAGCTAAAGTTGCTGTGCTTGCCACAAATATGGAAGAATAGGTACCAACCACAATACCAACAATTAAAGCAAAAGCAAAACCATGAATCATTTCACCGCCAATAAAAAACAAAGCCAATAAAACCAGTAAAGTTGTCAACGATGTGATTATGGTACGTGAAAGTGTTTGGTTTATTGAAATATTGAACACTTCTGTTGCCGTTTTCTTGCGTAAGGCTTTGAAATTTTCTCGCACTCTATCAAACACCACAATCGTATCATTTAAGGAATAACCGATTACTGCCAGCAAAGCTGCCAAAATGGTTAAATCAAAATCCATCTGCGTAATGGCAAAAACACCTGTTGTGATTATCACATCATGTACCAAGGCAATGACGGAACCGACTGAAAATCGCCATTCAAATCGCATGGTGACATAAATCAAAATTCCCATAATGGCATACAGAATTGCCAATGAACCATCAAGTACCAATTCATCTCCAACTTGTGAACCAATAAAGTCGCCACGCCCCACTTGAGCTTTATCATCAAGTGGCAATATCACTTTTGCCAGTTGGTTGCTGATATTGGCTGATTCGTCAATACTTTTGGAAGGCAGGCGAATTTGTACGGTTTTGGCGGAACCAAAATTTTGCACCACCGCACCCTCAAATTTGTTTTTCTCTAAAACGTTACGAATATCATCCAATGGAATACTTTTTTCAAAATTGACCACCACTTCGGTTCCGCCAGTAAAATCCAAACCGAAATTCAAACCACGAGCGACCAAAGCTCCAATAGAGATAATGATTAATAAACTTGAAAAGAGAAAGGCTTTTTTACGATTCGCCATGAAATCAAATTTTGTTTTTCCTAAAAAATTCATTTAATGCTCCTTAGATTGAAAGGGTTTTGAGTTTAGGCTTGTTACCATAGACCAAATTGACGATAGCTCGGGTTACCATAATAGCGGTAAACATTGAGGTCATGATGCCGATACTTAGCGTTACCGCAAAGCCTTTAACGGGCCCTGTGCCGAAGGCAAAAAGAACAATAGCGGCGATAAAAGTCGTGATATTGGCATCAGCAATGGTTGATAAAGCTTTGTCATATCCCGCTTTAATACTGCCTTGCGGCGAAGTACCTGCTGCCAGTTCTTCTTTTATTCGTTCAAATATCAGTACATTGGCATCCACCGCCATACCAACGGTTAAAACGATGCCCGCAATACCTGGCAATGTCAAAGTCGCCCCCAACATCGACAGCACTGCGATAATCAACACCACATTTAATGCCAAAGCAATATTAGCAATCATCCCAAAAACACGGTAATAAACCAACATAAATAAAAGCACAACCACAAAACCAATAACCACCGACTTAAATCCTTTTTCAATATTCGCCTTGCCAAGTGATGGCCCAATGGTTTTTTCCCGTACGATTTCTACCGGTGCTGCCAGCGAGCCTGAACGTAATTGCAAGGCAAGTTTGGTGGCAAATTTTGAAGAATCCAGTCCTGTTGTTTCAAAACGGTTACTAAAAACACCACGTATTGTCGCAATACTGATGACTGTTTCCTTAGGTTTATAAATATTTTTGGTGACTTCTTTGCCATTTTCATCAATGCTTGTTTCTTTGTGGTCTAAGACTCGCTCTTTAAAAACCACCGCCATCGGCTTGCCGACATTTTCTTTGGTGAAATCCAACATGCGTTTAGCACCAACCGAGTTAAGTACCACACTTACCGCTGGCTGACCATTTTGATCGGTCGAGGCAGAAGCATCAACCAATTGCTCACCTGAAACGATGATTTTATTGCTCAACAACACAGGACGACCGTCTTGGTCATGGTAGATTTTGTAACCCAACGGTGCAGGTTTGCCTGATTGTTCGATGACATAGGCATTGTGTTCTTTGTTGCTGTCTGCCGCACGGTACTCTAGGGTTGCAACCGAGCCCAAGGACTCCTTGATTTCTGATGAATCCTGCACGCCAGGCAATTGCACGACGATACGTTGGGCACCTTGGCGTTGGACGATGGGCTCTGCCACTCCGTATTCATTAACTCGGGTACGAATGGTTGAGATGTTTTGTTCCAAAGCCTTATCCTTAATTTTCTGTATCGCCAATTCCCGAATTGTTCCAACCAAGGCAGGCATACCGTCCACTTCTTTTTGTTTTAAATTAATATCGGTTAGCGGCCGTCTGAGCTTTTCAAAGGCTTTATCTGCCAGTTCTTGATTTTTAAATTTTATAACCAGCTTGTTGTTTTGCCATTTGATACTTTTTTTGGAAATTTTATTCTTCGACATAATGGTAATGGCATCACCGCGAATTTGGTTGTATTTATTATCCAGAGCCTGTTTCATATCAACTTCCATCAAGAAATAAACTCCGCCCATTAGATCCAATCCCAAGTTCATGGCTTTGCCGCCTGCATCAGACAACCAATCTGGCACAAATGTGCGTAAGTTAAGAGCCGATTTATAACCCGATAAGTTGTTGAGTATTTCTTTACCTGCCAACTGGTGAGAAACATCATGAAAACGAGTGATTACGGTGTCATTTTCTAATGCCACATCAAAATCTTTAATATTTCCAGCTTGTAACTTTTCTCGGATATTTTCGATTAACTTATCATCGACCTTTTGATCTTTTAAGGCACTGGTTTGGATGACGGGCGCTCGTTCATAGATGTTGGGTAAAGCATAAAATATACCAATTGCAATAACCACAATAATCAGCAAGTTTTTCCATAATGGATAATGGTTCATAATGAATCCTGTTTTTCTCTATTTTTATTTAATTGATTTGATGGTGCCTTTGGGCATAACCGTAGCAACGGCTCCACGTTGTAGCTTTATGGTGACGTTTTGAGCAATTTCAACCGTAACAAAAGAATCATCTAATGCCACAATCTTGCCCAAAATCCCGCCATTGGTCGTGACTTCATCTCCTTTTGCCAGCGATGCGACCATTTGTTGGTGCATTTTCATCTTTTTTTGTTGCGGACGAATCAAGATAAAATACATAGCCACAAAAATAAGTATCATAGGAGCAAGCGACAGTAAACTGCCACCAGCTGGTGCTTGTGCGGCTTGTGCCGCGGCATCTGAGATAAAAAAGCTCATCGAGTGTTCTCCAAATTATTTGTACATTTAATAGCCGCGGGATTATCGCATATTTTTCTTTAATTGATAATATATGATTGAATAAACTCGTTAAAATAGTAGCTTTTTATCCATGACACAAAACGATGGTCTTAGATTTCTAAAGTTCGAGTAATTGCTTAAACTGTTGTGATTGACGACGTGAGGCTTCTATTGCATTGCCGTTTTTTAATATGATTTTAAGCGAACCTTTGAACCAAGGTTCGACTTTGTCGATATGATTTAAGTTGATGATTTGTTGCCTGTTGGCTCTAAAAAAGAGAGTGCTGGGCAAGGTTTTTTCGATTTGATTGAGTGATTTGTATACCAAAGGCTGTTTATTTGCAAAAAACACACGGGTGTAATTGCCCATAATTTCAAACATAAGGATATCTTTTAGTTGGACTAGCCAGCAATTTTCGCCTTCTTTAATAAAAATTTGCGAACGTGCTTGTCGTTCTTTCTGTCTTGCGTGTTCTCTCATTTTTGCCATTTTGGGCATGAGTTTTGCCATAGTTCGGTCAAATCGTTTTTGGCTAATCGGTTTAAGCAAGTAATCAAAGGCATTGTATTCGAAGGCTTTGATGGCAAATTCATCATAGGCGGTGGTAAAAATAACTGTCGGTACATGATCTAATTCTTGCAACAGGGTGAAACCATCTTTTTGCGGCATATTAATGTCTAAGAAAATCAAATCTGGATGATGTTTTGTGATAGCTTTTTTGCCTGCATCGGCATTCTCTGCTTCTGCAACGATATTTATATTTGCATGTTGTTTTAGCAATTCTTTTAATTCAAGACGAGCCAAACGCGAATCTTCTATAATAATGGCGGTAATAATCTTATTCATGCTTGTTTAATGCGTATGCGAGCCCTTACTTTATTCTTTTTTGCAACAAGGGTAAAGCTTGCCTTGTTTTTGTAGAGTAATTGCAATCGTTTTTTTATGTTATTAATTCCCAGTTGAGTGGAATGGCTTTGTTGCTGTAAATTTCCTGTGTTCTCAACTTCTATGAGAATGCTTTGTTTGTCATTTTTTATGGTTAATTGAATGTCACCACCATTTTTTTGCATGGAAATGCCGTGTTTTACCGAATTTTCTATCAGCATCTGTACAATCATGGGAGGGATTTCAAAAGACAAAAGATTTTCATCAATTTGGCAATGATAGTGCAGCCGATTTTCAAACTGAATTTTTGCTAAGGCAATATAATTCATCACCATTTCCAACTCTTCTTGCAGGCTTATTTTATCTTGAGTATTTTTGCCAAGAGCATAGCGTAGCATTTCAGATAAACGGGTCAACATATCTCTGGCCTTGTTTGTATCTTCCAAAATTAAACCACGAATATTATTGAGACTATTGAACATAAAATGTGGGTTTAATTGCCCTTTTAAGGTGTTTAATTGGGCTTCTTTTAGTTCTGTTTGTAGTTGCAATCGCTCAAACTTGACAGCTTGCAGGCGTACGATGGTCTTAAAAATGATATACAGCACCAGCCAAATCAGCATAAAAATAAAAGAGTTGAGCACATTGCTCAGCATCATGATTTTTGACAGTTTAAGTGCTTGTTGCTGAAAAAAAGCATACAATGGAACCACCAACAACAAGGTCAAGCTAAAATATAAAACAGTAGCCAAAACATAAGCCACACTTGTTTTAATGAGTATGCTGCGACTAAAATCATCAAAACCGATTGAATTGCTCAGGTATTTTCTTAAATAATAGGATGAAAAAATCCCTGCAAATAACACGCTCATTCCTTCGCTGGCGATATAGGCACTTGACAGCGGCGTGTTACTGAAGAATTTTGCCCACGAATTAAGTGCAGGCACGCTCCATCCAGTTATTTGTAAAATCCAAAATACCTTGTTTTTAGTCATGGCAGTTTGTTTAAAATCTCTGTTTAATCCAGTTTGACACCTCTTTTAAGGCAATTGGAGAAACTGTCTGTTCAATTTTGGCATATTCATCCAAGGCACCTGTTTGTGCTTCTTGCAAGAGATGGTTTAAACCATTGAGTTTTTTTATTGTAACACTTTTGTTATGGGCTGTGGCTAATGATTTTTTAATACCTGCTAAATTTTGCTCTGCAATCACCTGAAAATCCAAACTGCCGTTGATTGCCAAGACGGGGCAATCAACTTTCTTTAAAAAATCTTGTGGATTTGTGCGAATAAAATACGATAACCAAACAGAAGTCAAGGATTTGACTTGCGAGTTTATTTTGTCATCGCTAAAGTCATCGGCATACTGCGGATGTTCGTGCCTAACTTTTTGCAGATAGCTTGTGAGCAGTTTGCCTAATTTTGTCAAATCCTTTTCCTTTTTTACCATGGCAAAGGCTGTTTTGGAGATTTTTTGATTAAATGCAATGAATTCTGGTTTTTCACCTGCTAGTTGCGCTGCCCGCTTGGTTTGACTGAGCAGCAGCTTGCCTCCATCCACGCCTGGACCTGCTAACAGAACGATAAAGGCTATGTTTTTGTTATGTGCGGCAACCATAGGAGCGATTAATCCGCCTTCAGAATGCCCGATGAGACCAATTTTTGTTGTATCAATCACGTCATTTCTTGTCAGCAAATAGTCAACGGCAGCTTCGACATCTGTTGCAAAATCTGCAGATGTGGCATTTTTCTGTGAACCTTGTGATTGGGCGACTCCACGGTCATCAAAACGCAGTACCGCAATTCCATTGCGAGTCAGATAATCCGACCACACTAAAAAAGGACGGTGGTTAAATATTTTTACTTCTTCATCACGATTTTGCGGCCCTGAGCCTGAAATAAGGATGGCAACAGCTGGATTTTTCACATTTTTTGGTAAGCTCAAGGTTCCTGCTAACTTTATATTATTAGCTTTTTTGTTGACAAAAAAGATTTCTTGAGATTGGTATGGGTAGGGCTTGATAGGGTCTTGTGGGCGTGACTTTGGCTCTACTTTTGCCGTTTCTTTTTGGGTTAATAGCAAAGGTATTTTCATGCCTCCTTGGCTAAAAGTTCCCTCAAGTCCTGAGGCATTTAAGCGACCTTTAAATTCAGCACCCATGTTTTTCATGGTAATTGTTAAGGTGTTATTCTTGTACTCGGTTGCCGTTGTTGCTATGCCCATGGCACCTTGGTCGGGTGAGTCCATGGTCGATGTGAAAGTATCACCGTCTTTTTTGATATGGAAACTGATGCGTAATTTCATGCTCTGTATTGATAGTACCCCATGCCAATCACCCGATATTTCTTGGGTCATGCCATTGCTTGTAACTAAAATAAAGATAAAAAGTAAAATCAAATTTTTCATATTATTCACCATAAATAAATTAAGTAAGGGCACTTTATCGCATTTTATTGCAATCAGCCAGAGAATTAGGATAAGCGGCATTTATCAAGGTATGAACGGAAAAGACTTAAAATTCATGGTGAAATCGCCCAAATTCGTATTTTTCTGCTGTTTTTGAACGCTTGGATACTAACTTTTAAGAAAATCAGTATAATTCGGCAATTTAATAATTTAGGTTAATGATATGGGTTTAAGACATGTAACAGTTGGCAATGATGTGCCAAATGATATTAATGTGGTCATAGAAATTCCTGTTAATGGCGAGGCAGTTAAGTATGAGGTCGATAAAGATTCTGGTTTGATTTTTGTGGATAGGGTTCTTAATACTGCCATGCGTTACCCTTGCAATTATGGTTTTGTGCCGCATACCTTGTGCGGTGATGGCGATCCTGTGGATGTTTTGGTGATTATGCCGACACCTTTATTGCCTGGTTCTGTGGTGAATTGTCGCCCTATTGGCATGTTGAAAATGACTGATGAAAGCGGTGAAGATGCCAAAATTGTGGCGGTTCCTGTTAGTGATGTGACGGCTTTGTATCGTGATGTTGATTCTATTCGTGATCTGCCTGAAGTGTTACTCGACCAAATTTCGCATTTTTTTGAACATTACAAAGATTTGGAAAGAGGCAAATGGGTTAAGATTGATGGCTGGCGTGGTGTCGATGTGGCAAAACAGGAAATCTTAGATTCTGTGGCTAATTTTGCTGCCGAAAAAGACAAGCCTCGTTTTTAAGCAACTGTTTTTGCTTTTATATGATTCTGCTTGCTATTGATACGGCTACTGAAAGTTGTTCTGCTGCGTTGTTGGTTCATGGTAAAGTTTACCAACGCACAACTTTGCAAGCACGAAAACATGCCGAACTTATTTTACCCTTTGTTGATGAATTATTAACAGAGGCAAAGATTGAGAAAAAAGACATCAATGGGCTTGTTGTTGGGCAAGGTCCTGGTGCTTTTACGGGTGTGAGGATTGGCATTGGGGTAGCACAAGGTTTGGCTTTGGCATTAAATTTGCCAGTGGTTGCCGTTTCAAATTTAAAAACTCTGGCTTTTCATGCGTACCAAAAACTTGCTACCAAGTCCAAAAAAAATATTCTTGTGGCAACAGATGCACGCATGAAGGAAGTCTATTGGGCAAAATATGAGGTTTTTGGGGCTAATATTGTGGCATTAACTGCTGAAAATGTCGGCGCTGCCAAGCACATTGATACCAGTGCTATTGATGCTTATATCGGCAGTGGTTTTCACGTTTATCAACCCTTAATGGATTATGCTAAAAGTCATCCGATGTTATATGCCACCCATGTCTATTCGCAAAGTGCAGATATGTTGCGGATGGTCAAGGATGACTTTGAGTCTTTGGCAACGAACATTGATGCGATTGAACCTGTTTATTTAAGAGAGCCTTGATATAAAATATCGGCTTTACTGATACAAACTAAGCATCAACTATCCAGTTCTCGGTGCTGAATAAGAATATTGGCATTTGTTTTATTAAGTTGATGGTGCAATTTTTCAGCCAAATAAACGGAACGATGCTTGCCGCCTGTACAACCGATGGCAATGGTCAAATAGCTGCGGTCGTGTTCATTAAATAGTGGTATCCATTTTTCTATAAATTGGGCAATGTCGTTATAAAAATCATTGACCAATGGTTGCTTTTGTAAAAAATCAATTATCGGTTTGTCTTTACCGCAAAATTCACGTAACTCTTTGTGCCAAAAAGGGTTGGGTAAACATCTGGCATCAAAAACAAAATCTGCATCAAAGGGTACGCCTCTTTTAAAGGCAAAAGATTGCAGTAGCAGCGATAATTTGCCTGAACTGTCGGCATTCAATTGTCGCCAAATCTTATCTCGTAATTGTGGAGCAGAGGTCTCACTTGTGTCAATTAATAAATCGGCTAGGGCAGCTAAGGGTTCTAGTAATTCTCGTTCATGCTTGATTGCTTGAGTGAGCGAATACTTGTGGGATTTATTCGACAAGGGGTGAGCTCGTCTGGTTTCAGAATAGCGTTTGAGCAAGCATGAATTATCCGCCGTTAGGAAGAGAATAGTAACTTTTATTATGGATTGATTGATACGTTTAATGATGTTGGGTAAGTCTTTAAAAGCCGACTTTGAGTTTCTTATGTCAATTCCCACACATACGTGCTGAAAATCATCTCTATTTTTTTCGATATGTTGGATAAATTGGGTCAACATATTTATCGGCAAATTATCGACACAATAGTAATCTAAATCCTCTAGTGTTCGCAGAGCAATGGTTTTGCCTGAGCCTGACATTCCTGATATGATGATGAGTTCTTGCATGATTTAGGATTCCCTTAATAGCAGTGAATAAACTTCTTGTGCAGTTTCGCAATTTATGATTTCTCGGTAGAGCCGATGTTTTTTAAAGACTTCTCCGACTTGTTTAAGAAATTTTTCGTGTGGTATTTCTGTTTTATTTGGAAACAACAAACAGACCACCAGTTGTATTTTTGTGTCATCAACACTTTCATAGTTGACCGCTTTGTTGAGCCGAACGATGCGTATTCTAATATCTTTGTCATCTAAACATTGACCGTGTGGTAATGCCACACCATTGCCAAGTGAAGTCACGCCAATTTTTTCCCTTTTGACTAAGGCATTGTATATTTTACGTGTTTCTTTGGTGTTTTCACCCATTTTGAGTGCCAATTGTTCAAATAATCTTTTTTTGCTTTGAAAAGGAATATTGAGTTCAATATCAGATACTTCGAGATAGTCTATAAATTTCATGGTTAAAATGCTTGTGCATAAAAAATCCCGTTATTGTTTGGGTAATAATAACGGGATTTTGGAGTGTTTAAGGTTCTACCGTATATTTTGGCGATTGGCCTCGGTGTTTGCTGGTTATTTTGTCTTTGTGTCTTCGCACTTGTTTGTCGAGTTTGTCAATGAGTAAATCTATGGCTGCATATAAATCTTCTTGTATGGATTCGGCAAATAGCGTTTTGCCGTTAATGTGCATGGTTGCTTCGGCTTTGTGGTGTATTTTTTCCACACTTAAAATGGCATGGACATTGATAACTTGGTCGAAATGACGTTTGATGCGTTCAAATTTTGTATTAAAATAATCTCGCATGGAAGTTGTAACATCTATTTGATGACCAGTAATATTTATTTGCATAGTAATTTCCTCGTTCGTTTTTATAAAAAGAGTCAGTCAACCTTTTATCGTTAAGATATTGTGGTCGCTGCTGCCGACTGGATAGTGGTTTAAGAATTAAACCAATCCGTAATTGAAGAGTTTGGTATGAATTAATGAAATTCAAGGTAAATTTGTATCCGCTTTATTTGCTTATTTTTATAATTTAAAGTTACCAAAAAATTTAGATAAATGCAAGCGTTTTGTTACTTTGTTTTGGGGTTCGTTTTTACATTCTGAAGTTTTTCCCGAGATATACATCTCTAACTTTTTGATTGCTAATGATTTTTTCTGGAGTTCCTGCTGCCAGCATGACGCCATCATTTAAAATATAGGCACGGTCAGAAATACCGAGTGTTTCTGCCACATTGTGATCGGTAATCAGCACGCCTAAGCCTCGATTTTTGAGATGCATGACAATTTTCTGAATATCGATAATTGAAATGGGATCCACGCCTGCAAAAGGTTCATCCAATAATATGTATTTCAAATCTAAGGCAAGGGAACGAGCAATTTCAACCCGTCTGCGTTCGCCACCAGATAAGCTGATGCCCAATTGATCATGGACATGGGAAATATTAAGTTCTTCCATCAACGCTTCAGCTTGAGCAGCTCGTTGTTGTTTATTCAAGTCTTTGCGTAATTCTAAAATGGCAAGAATGTTTTGTCTCACCGTTAATTTTCTAAAGACGCTTGCTTCCTGCGGTAAATAACCAAGCCCTAAAGAGGCTCGCATGTGCATTCCTAGCTTTGTTGCATCGGTTCCATCAATCAGTATTTCGCCCTTATCTGCTTGCACCAGCCCAACAATCATATAAAAACAGGTGGTTTTCCCTGCACCATTTGAACCTAATAAGCCGACCACTTCGCCACGGTCAACTTGCATGGAAACGTCTTTTATAATCTTCCTTTTTTTATAGGACTTTTCTAAGTTTTTGACGATTATCATTTTTTGGTTTTTGGTTTTATAACGAGTTTGACCCTTTGTGAGCCATTGGCGTTATTGCCTTTGATTTCTTTGCTTTTCAAATTCATGCTGATGTTTTCACCACTCATTTCACCTTGTATTTTACTTTTTATGTTGACATCTCCTGTCATTAAAAGTTTATCTTCCTGCACTTTGAAGGTTATTTTATTGGCTTTTACAAATATTTTTCCAAATTCCGCATCAATTTGCTTCTGCATGGTAACGGGATTACCAGTCAAAACGACGGTAGAAATGCCTTGTTTGCCATTATAGACAATGGCTTGTTGGGCTTTTATTTTTAAAGAGCCTTGTTCAATGGAGACATTGCCCCAGTATTTTATTTTTGTTTCGCCATTGATAACTTTGGGTAAATTTTTGAAATTATCACCTAGTAAGACAAAATCTTGATCGGCATCGTTTAACGCATTTGCCAAAACGCATGTGCCAAGTAAAAACACAATAAGCACTAGCTGCATTTTAGTTTTTAGTTTTGTATACCGCTTTAACATTATTATTCACCTCTAGAATATTGTTTTGTAAATCGAATTGAGCCTTTTGCCCGCGCATGGTTAGATTAGCTTGTCGTAATTGGATGCCATTTTGAGTTGTTGCTATTTTGTTTTTTAAATTAATGAGCAAATCTTTGGCAAGCAACTCGCTTTGTGTTTTTTTATTGAGAGATTGTGCTTTTACTTTTTCAATAAAATTAATGCTCTCATCATCGACATTGTATTGGGCTTTATCTGCCACAACTTGCCAGCTCTTTTTCCCTTTTGTGTACAACCAAAACAGTGGCTTCTCCACATATATTAGCGGATTATCGGTATAGCGTACCAATGATGGCGATTGAAATACAGCACTGAACTGACCATTTTTATCGGTGATGCGCATTTCTAAATCTTCAATGGCATAGCCCTTGGTAAAAGGTTGGTCTTGAATTTTTTCTTCTTCATCAAAAAAATACTTTATAACCGCATAACTGCCCAAGGCAAGCAAGCTAAAGAGAATAATGTTTGGGATTTGTTTTGACATTTTTTTGGTTATTGGTGCAGTTTTACCACATCATCGAGTTTGTTTTGTGTGGTCAATAATAAATCACAAACTTCACGAGCGGCACCACAGCCACCCTTTTTTTCTGTAATCCATTGGGCAACATTTTTTGCCGAGTCGTGAGCATCTGCCACCGCAATGGGCAATCCACATTCTTGCATAATTGCGACATCTATCGTATCATCGCCGACGTACGCTGCTTGGTCATGATTGAGATTTAAAGCATTGAGTAAATTATGGTAGGTCTCAAGCTTATTCATGCGACCTTGGTAAACATGATTGATATTAAGAGCACGCATTCTGTCTGCAACAATTGGCGATGTTCTGCCAGTAATAATGGCAACCGTAATATCTGTTTGAGCCAACCATGACAAACCCAGTCCATCTTTTGAATTAAATTTTTTGACTTCTCTGCCGTCATCACTGAAATACAATCCACCATCAGTTAACACGCCATCCACATCAAAAATGACAAGTTTTATATTTCTGGCTCGTTTGACCAGCTCATCAGACCACTTCATGTTATAGCTTCTCAAAAATATTTTAGGTCAACTATTTTAGACTTATTTTGCCCTAAGTCCAATTTTCTGCCAGTGATTGCATAAAAAAGCACTTTAAAGTTAAAAAACGGTTGCGAATGAGAATGATTATCATTTAGAATGAGCCCCGTTATAAAACTTAAGGCTATCATGCAAAAAACATTACTATTTTCTCTGCTTTTTTCTTTTTCTCTTTTCTTAAGCCAACACGCTTGTGCTAAAAAAATACCAAGCATGGAGGAAATGTGGGATATTATTCAGAAGCAACAAGCCACAATCGAACAATTAAAAAAACAAGTTGAACAAACTTCGGTCAAAATAAATTCGCAAGCAGAGTCCAGCGAGCAAACACATCAGGCCCTTGCCATCTTAAGTGATAGCATTGATGAGCAAACAAGTAGTAACCAATCTAAGTATAAAGTTGGTGGCTATGGTGAACTGCATTATGCTAATACTGATAAGGGTAACAGTATAGATTTTCATCGTTTTGTTATGTTTACAGGCTATGACTTTACCGACAATACACGCTTTTATTCAGAACTTGAGGTCGAACATGCTCTTAGTGGGGGCGGCGGTCCAGGGCAGGTGGAGGTTGAACAGGCTTTTATCGAACACCGCTTGAATAATCGTATGAAAATTACAGCAGGTATATCTTTGCTGCCTGTAGGGATACTTAATGAAACACATGAGCCGAATACTTTTTATGGTGTTGAACGTAACACTATAGAAAAAAACATCATTCCCACAACCTGGTGGGCCGCAGGTTTGGGGTTATCACATCAACCAAGCACGACATTTGGCTATGATGTTTTTGTTGGTGAAGGATTAAATGTTCCAATTTCAGGTGCAAATGCTTTTATAATTCGCAAAGGGCGGCAGAAATCAGCCCAAGCCAATGCCTCAAAAGGTGCTGTAACTGCACGAATTAGACTCAACCCTATGACAAATTTACAACTCAATGCCAGTATGCAATACCAGCAAGATATTACCCAGGGAGCTTTGGGAGTTAGTGCAACTTTAGTGGAAGCCAATGCAACTTATACTTTTAATAATTTCACCCTAAAGGCACTTTACGCACGCTGGGATTTGGATGATAAGGTTAAACTACTTGCCTCTGGTCGTGAGCAACAATCTGGGTTTTATTTGGAACCCTCTTATCGTTTTGGAGAACACAACCAATTTGGAGTATTTGCTCGTTATTCTAGCTGGGATAACGCCGCAGGTGTTGCGAATTTTGATACAGAAATCAGACAAAGCGATGTTGGCTTTAATTTTTGGTTGACGCCACTTGTGGTTTTTAAAATAAATTACCAAGACCAAGCGGGTGCGGCTAGTGACGATGGTCTTTTTCTTGGTATGGGGTATTCTTTCTGATGCGTTATTTACTTTTGCTACTTCTTACAAATCCATTGCTTGCGGATGATAAACGTGATTTTATTTCAAAAATATTCTCCTCACCGCCAAAACCCCAACGCTTTTGGGTGGATAAAATCCATTCAAATTTCATAAAAAAACATTTTAATCCCAGCCAGGTGAAACTGAGTTATCGTTATTGGCAAAAAAATGGCAAAATCGTATGGATTTTAGATGAAATTGGGAAGGAAAGAAACATTACAAGTGGCATAGTCATTGCTAAAAATAAAGTCGATTATCTTGAAGTCATAACTTACAGAGAGTCTCGTGGCGGGCAAGTTCAATCCCAAAGATTCAGGAGCCAATACGTGTCAAAAGATGCCAACAGTAATTTAGCAAAAGAAATTGATAGCATAAGTGGTGCAACGCTCTCGGTTAATGCCATAAACAAGCAAATTCGTCTAGCTTTATGGCTCAGTTCTCAACTTGCCCCTAACCCGAATATTTCATAGCATAAGCTTAAAATAGTACTTTATATGTTTAATAT
>CAZQMH010000005.1:0-25129 GCA_964594435.1 uncultured Alcanivoracaceae bacterium | reverse complement strand
ATATATAATAAATATGCCTGTTTTATGCCACTTGTATGAAATATTCAGGTTAGTTTTTCAAGAAGGTCATTTGCCCGTTGACATAGCTTACTAAAATTGTGTCGCCATTGGCAAATTGCCCTGCTAGAAGGGCTTTTGATAATGGATTTTCTAGCGTGTCTTGGATGGCACGTTTCAGTGGTCTGGCACCATAAACAGGGTCATAGCCGACTTCGCCGATGTAATCCAGAGCGGTTTTATCCACTTCTAGCACTATTTCTCGCGTTATCAGGCGTTTTGCCAAAGATTTAATCTGTAAGGCGGCAATTTTACGAATATTGTCTTTGGTTAATGGGTGGAAGACCACAATATCATCGACGCGATTGATAAATTCTGGGCGAAAATGATGACCGACTATTTCCATTACCGCATTTTTCATATCGCTGTAATCACCGCCTGCTTTTTCTTGAATGATGTCAGAGCCAAGATTCGAGGTCATGATTATTACGGTGTTTTTGAAATCAACTGTGCGGCCTTGACCATCGGTTAATCGACCGTCATCTAATACTTGTAACAAGATATTAAACACGTCGTGGTGGGCTTTTTCGACTTCATCGAGTAAGATGACCGAATACGGTTTGCGTCTAACAGCTTCGGTTAAGTAGCCGCCTTGTTCGTAACCGACATAACCAGGAGGTGCACCGATTAATCGGGCGACGGAGTGTTTTTCCATAAATTCTGACATGTCTATGCGAACCATAGCATCGGTGGAATCAAACATAAAATTAGCCAAAGATTTACATAATTCGGTTTTACCGACTCCTGTTGGACCGAGGAAAAGGAACGAACCAATAGGCTTGTTTGGGTCAGATAAACCAGCTCGTGAACGCCGAATGGCATCACTGACGGCAACAACGGCTTCTTCTTGTCCAATTAAGCGTTTGTGGATTTCTGCTTCCATTTCCAGGAGCTTGTCTTTTTCGCCTTGCATCATTTTATTGACGGGTATGCCGGTCCATTTGGCTACCACTTCGGCAATTTCAGCCTCGGTGACTTTAAAACGTAAGAGTTTGAAGTCCTGCTTTTCAGCTTGTGAAACTTCTTCGATTTTGCGTTCCAGCTCGGGAATAATACCGTATTGAATTTCAGATATTTTGGCATAATCATTGGTTCGCATGGCGGTTTCGAGGCTGGCTTTGGCTTCTTCGAGCTCTTCTTTTAGATGAGTTGTGCCTTGTACGGCGGCTTTTTCGGCTTTCCATATTTCCATCAGGTCTGAAAATTTACGTTCCATTTCTTCTATGCGGTCGTTGAGTTCTTGTAGACGTTTTTTTGAAGCTTCGTCTTTTTCTTTTTTCATGGATTCGCGTTCGATTTTTAATTGAATCATTTTGCGTTCCAGATGATCTAGTTTTTCGGGCTTAGAATCAATTTCCATACGTATACGAGAAGCGGCTTCATCCATCAAATCAATGGCTTTATCTGGCAAGTTTCGGTCGGTGATATAGCGGTGCGACAACATGGCAGCTGCAACAATCGCTGGGTCGGTAATTTCAACCCCATGATGCACTTCGTAGCGTTCGTTTAAACCACGTAAAATTGCAATGGTATCTTCTACGCTTGGCTCATCAACGATAATCTTCTGAAACCGTCGGTCAATGGCTTTGTCTTTTTCGACATATTCACGGTATTCGTCCAAAGTGGTGGCACCGATACAATGCAGTTCGCCACGAGCTAAGGCTGGCTTGAGCATGTTGCCCGCATCCATTGAACCTTCGGCTTTGCCTGCTCCAATGAGGGTGTGCATTTCATCAATAAATAAGACAATATTGCCCTCTTGTTTGGCTAAATCTTTGAGCAAGGCTTTTAAGCGTTCTTCAAATTCGCCGCGAAATTTAGCTCCTGCGATGAGCGAGCCTAAGTCCAATGATAGCACGCGTTTGTTCTTCATGCTTTCGGGGACTTCGTTATTGACGATGCGTTGGGCTAGCCCTTCGACAATCGCTGTTTTACCGACACCTGGTTCGCCAATTAAGACTGGATTGTTCTTGGTACGACGTGATAATATCTGAATCATACGACGAATTTCTTGGTCACGACCAATGACGGGATCAAGCTTGGTATTTTCGGCTTTGGCGGTTAAGTCTATGGTGTATTTATCCAATGCTCCACGATTTTCTTCGGCATTTTGTTGGTTCACGTTTTCACCTCCTCGTATATCTTCTATGGCTCGGGCTATGGCTGCTTGGTTGGCTCCGCATTGTTCCAAGGCACGAGCGGTGCGATCTTTGACTTGTAACACTGCCAGAATGAATAATTCGCTAGAGATATACTTGTCACCTTTTTGTCCTGCTAGCTTATCACAAATGTTCAGTACACGAACCAAATCATTGGAATAATTGATTTGCCCTGCGTTGCCTGTCACTTGTGGCAACCCTTGCATAATTTTTTTGAGTTGTTGTTGTAAGGCCGTCACATCAACACCTGCTTTGAGCAAGAGGGCTTTGGTGCTTGAGCCTTGTTGTTCGATAAGTGCCGATAACAAATGCGATGTTTCAACCATGTTGTTATCACGACTTATGGCAAGTGATTGAGCTTCTTGCAATGCTTGTTGGAAGCTGCTAGTAAATTTATCTATCTGCATTTTCTTCTCTTAAATTAGTTTTAGTATGCCGATAGTATGGGGCTTTTGTTGCGAAATTCAACTGATGCCCGCATCAAGGTTTGGGCTTTAGTGGCAGGCTATTTTTTTGGTCGAGCTTGAGGTTTGCGGCGCGAACTGATGATAAATAAAACGATGCCAGATAGTGCCGTAAGCAGAGCAATAACTGAAAATATTTTTATTAACCAGTTGCCAAAATCATCACGACTTTGGTAATCCATGGTGTGTAGCATCCATAAAAAGTCAAAAATTCGCCAAGAAGTGTGCCGAACGGAGGTAAGAACCCCCAGTTTTTGCGAAACATAAAAAGTTGGTGAGCTGGGGTAGTCAAAAGTAATTGCCCAAGCTGGTAAGGGTTTTTCACGGTATTCGTGGTGTGCATCGGTTTGACTGATGAGCTCTATGGTGGCAATTTCAGCGGTAAATGCGGCGTTGTTTTTAGCAATTTTTATTGCTTGTTCTTTACCAATGGGCGGAATTTGTTGTGCAGTTGTGGCACTGATGAGAGCCGTCTTGCCATCATTATAATTGATGCGGTAAACACTCTGATTAAGAATCTTTATGACGCGAATAGAATTGAGACTTTTGAAGTCCTCAATGGTGTTAATGGCTTGTTCGACAGGTAAAAGTTTGGGCTGAGTGCTGTGCGGATTGTTGTGAGTTTGACGCAAATGGTCGCCATGAATTTCATCAATATCATTCCACGTGAACCAAATTCCGCCAATAGTCCATGCCAATAGTTGCAAGGAGACAAGCAATCCGATATAACGATGGGCTTTGCGAATGAGTAGTTTTTTGTTCATGTTAAGGGTTTATTTAACATAAACCCAAAATCCCGATATGAATCGCAATAAAGAGTGCAAGCACTTGATGTGCATAAGGAATTGACAAAAACTAAATCCACCTGATTGGTGATTAAGCTTTTTGACGATTTCTTAGGTGCATTAAGGGATTGTGCTCTCATTGTGATTCACTATCGGGATTTTGGGTAAACCATAAACTCTGAAGAAAGCCCGTTTTGATTTCTGCATCGTCCATGTGGTGGCGTTGGAAAAAGATTTCTAAGGCTTTTATCTCACCCTTATCCAACCAAACCCCTTGGCATTGGTGACAAACATCAACCATGATTTGCGAGCAATATCCGTGTTCTCGGCGTTCCATTGTCACGTTTTCACCCTTTTGAGCACATTTTGGGCAGTTTAATAAGGGACGTGATTGGTCGATGGCTTGCAAATAAGCTTTATCAACTAAGTTTGGCATTTGTTTGAGTTCGGCGGCATAATTTTTGCCTTTGTTGGCTTGAATGGCTTTCAGTTCCCATTTATCAAGCCACATACCACCACAGCTGGAACAATTATCAACCATAACGGCACGTTCGTATTCTTGCTCAACTAAAGGCGTGTTATCTACTGGACATTTCATTTTCTGTTTTATATTTTTAAAAAGATGGTGAATTATAACCTAAAAGTCAGAAAAATTATCTAAAAAGATGATGTCTTTAATTTGATTAACCGCCGCAAGAGCATCGACTCGACCCCAGCCGAAGGTGTTATTGGGAATTTGGGCTCCTGGCAATTGGGAACAGGTTTGTTGTGAAGTTAATTGCTGGGTGGTTCTTAATAGCACCTGTTTTAATATTTTCGGTTTGCCTTTCATGCCAGGATTAGCCGATAGCATCAGTGCCGCAACGCCTGCTACATGCGGGGCTGCCATGCTGGTTCCATCCATATTAACATATCCACCAAAAAGACTGGCAGAACTGATAGCAGAACCTGGTGCCACCAAATCGGGCTTCAGGCGATTGCTACCATCGGCCGTGACGCCACCTTGTGAACTGAAAACAGAAATCGCATCACTTTGTGTGCTTGCACCGATGGTTAAAGACTTGGCATAAATGGCTATTGGATTGCTAACGGAATTGCATCCAGGACCACTGTTGCCTGCTGCGGCAACCACCAAAATACCCGCATCAACCACATTATTGACCACCGATTGCAATACATTTGGCGAAAAACAGCCCTCAGAGGCATCACAGCCCCACGAGTTATTGATAATATCGGGTGCTTTGCTGGCATCGGGGTTGTTGCCCATGAGGTCGGTTGGTTGCATGAAAAATTGAAAACATTCGGTGTATGTGGCAGGTGTGCCTACGCCTTGATTCATGTTACGACAACCTATCCATTTGGCATCTGGGGCAACTCCTATTTGGTTGCCTGCTCCGTCATCTCCAAGCATTGTGCCCATGGTGTGGGTGCCGTGTCCGTGGTCATCACAACTTTCTGGTTGATTATTGGAACCGCAGATGACATTGGGGTTTGTGATGGCGTCATGCCAATGATAATTGTGATCAACGCTGGTGCCGTCGAAGCCTGCATATTTGTTTTTTAATGCAGGATGATTCCATTTGTAACCTGTATCTTGTCCCGCAATAAGGACATTTTGACCGCTGTAACCTTGTGCCCATGCTTGTGGGGCGTTAATTTTTGCAATATTCCAGATAACGGCTTGCGGATTTTTGCTGGCTTTGACTTGCTTGCTGGGTTTTATTTCTGCTAAGTGTTGTTTTTGATTGCTGTAAGCATAGGCAACGGCATCATTGGCAATGAGTTTTTTGGCTTCTGTTGTTGGCAAGCGTGCCCAAAGCGAATTATTTATCCAGTAGAATTTGTAGTGTCCATTGGTTTTTTGCAACTGTGCTTGTAAAATATTTTTACTGAATTGACTGTTGGCTTTAAGTTGTTTGATGTGACTATTTAATTTTTCAAGAGGATTTTGAGCCGATTCTGCTTTGATTTTTTGTTTGTTTTTTAACAGCAGATAGACTTCAACCGTTGCTTTGCTTTTCAAGTCGAGTGCCAACTGTTGGTCAATTTTGTTTTCATTCGCCATCAGTTGCAACGAAAAAAATAAAAATAAAATTAAGGTTTGGTGTTTTATCATTTTTCTACATGCAATGTTTGGGTTTAGGTAGTCCAGCATATTTACAGGCCAGTCGTATGGGGCCGTCAGGAAAAAGTTGGTACAAATACCGTGAGTTGGCAATGTCTTCATTAATATTGAGTTTTATGGCTTTAATAAACAAACGCATGGGTGGAGAGGTTTCGGTTTTCAGGTAGATTTCTCGCATCAAATTTATGATGTGCCAATGCTCTTCTGTTAAAGCAAAACCATCTTCATCGGCAAGTTGCTGCCCAAGTGCTTTTGTCCAGTTGTTGTGGTCTTTAAGGTGACCATTTTTATCGCGTTCTATTTCCATGAAAATGTTTTTTCCGCCTGCGTGTACAATTGTGCCCAATCATTATAATCAATATGCGTTCTATTTGTGTTTTTTTTGGCACTGAGAAAATAGAGCTTATGCCCTTTGAGTTGCTGCTTTATGCTGTGGTATTTTTCAGAGCTTATGTTTTGGCAGTATACCAGTACCGCATCGTTTTTTCCAATCAGTGCTTGGTAATGACTGATAGAAGTGGCTTCATCACAATTATAGAGGTGCAGTGTGGTAATTTTTTCTTTCATAAGATTAACTCGGCTGCTTTGATGTGTCTTTTTAAATCATTGAGTGAAATGTTTTTACTTTTTAACACAGTATCGGGCATAATAATGTTATTGCCAAGATGATAAATTTTATCAACACCATACAGTTCCAGGCTTAACCACATCTTGCTGTGTTGCAGTTGTGATAAGCCATCGTAGGCAAAAACGATGCTTAAATCCAAATCATAGGCAATAGCTGCCATGACCTTATCGAATTGCCAGTGAGCTTGTTGGCTGTTTATTTTGTGGGTGATGAGGGCGAGTGTCTTCATGCTAATGTGTTAGATGATTTCCATAAATTTATCGGCATCCAGCACGGCATCCAACCATTGTCCAAGTCCTGCAAGCTGAAAACAGGGCAATTTTTGTTTGCCATTTTCGAGATAATTTTCGGCAACCGTTGAGCAAACAAGCAAGTCAATTACGGGCTCGGTTGGCTGCTTAATCAGTTTTTGCCAAGGATTGTGCTTGATAAACGCCAGATTGACCGCATAACCATAAAAGAAAAGAGTGATTTTCTGTGGTTTTTGTAATAACAATGCTTCTAATAATGCCACAACATGGGTTTGGGCATGAGATTTGTTGGATAAGGGGTTGATTAATACACAATATTTCATTTTTTTATGCAATTTAACATTATTATTACTGTCTTAGAACTAAAATAGAAAAAAACATTATACACAATCATGCACGTTATCCTAAAAAAAATGATTTCCCCATTGCTTTTGCCTTTGCTTTTGCTCACATCTTTTGCCATTGGCAAAGATTTTCACTTGCCTGATTTAGGCACACCTTCGGATTCGGTCTTATCGCCGATAAAGGAAAAAGAAATTCGGGATGAAATTATAAATCAAATTTATGCTTATGACTTGGTCATGCTCGATCCAATAATTGCCGATTATATCGAAAAATTAGGCTTCCGTTTGGCTCGTGTATCTGAAAACCCACAAGCACCTTTTGATTTCTTTTTGGTTAATCAAAACGTGGTCAATGCCTCAACCTACCCTGGCGGATTGATTATTATTTTTAGTGGGCTTTTGTTACGCACAGATAGCGAAAGCGAATTAGCTGGAGTTATCGCCCATGAAATTGCTCATGCAACAGGCAGGCATATGTCACGTTTTTATGCGGATGCCAAAAAAAATACCATCCCCGTTTTGCTGGGCATGTTAGGAGCGGTTGCCGCAGCCCGTTATAGTGATTCGCGTGATGCACCTGTTGCTATTGCTGTTGCGACTTCTGCTATGCAACAACAATCAATGATAAATTTTACCCGAGCTCATGAATACGAAGCTGATAGAGTTGGTATTGAAACCATGAAAAGAGCCGAGTTTAACCCCATGGGCATGGCAACATTTTTTGAAAAATTGATGCGAGAAAGCCCTGTTGATGAACGTTATCGTCTGCCTGAATTTAATCGCACACATCCGCTGTCTATTAATCGGGTAAGCGAAGCAAAAAACAGAGCCAAAGTGAAAGATGACGATGTTTTTGCAGAATCACCACTTTATCCCTTTATTAAGGAAAGGGTGCGAGTCTTTACCAAAAACATTGAGCTTGATAATGTTGCCTATTACCGCAAACTTTTTAAAGACACACCCAAAAACGCAATAACAGCCGCCCAAAATTATGGTTATGCTTTGGCTTTGTACCATAATGAAGAAGCCAAAAAAGCCTTAAAAACCATAAAAAAAATAAAGCCAGGCAACGATACGGCTTTATTGATTGATTTATTAGAGGCAAATATTTGGTCTGAAATTGATACGGCAAAAAGTCATAAATTATTTGCAAAACTTTACAAATTTTATCCCGAAAGTCCTATGGTAATCGAACCATATATTGCCATGTTAGCAAAAAGCAAAAACAGAGATAATTATAAGAAGGCACGAAATCTTGCCCGCAAACTGGTAGAATTGTATCCCAATAAACCAAATTACTATTTCACGCTGGCAATTGCCAATCAAAACATGGGCAAAAGTATAGAAGCCAATGAAGCATTGGCTATGAAAGAGCATCTGGTGCACAACAACTACAAAGCTGTCAGAATTTTAAAAAACATACTCAAAGAAAAACTGGATTATTATCAACGAGCCAGAATTGAGGCAAAAATAACTAAATTTGAAAATTTAATAACCGATGCCGAACACCATCGAGAAGTTCAAGAAGAACGCACGGGAAGAACACGTTATTAAGCATGAAAGTCTATCAATTAGATGAAGAATTTATAAATTCTCGAAAAAAAACATGGAATAAGGCCATCAAAATTGCTCTGATTTTTATCGGTATTATTTGGTCGGTGGCAATTGTTGACTTTTTACTGCCCTTTGTTTACCTCAATGATTATGGCATTCATCCCCGCCAATTTGCCAGCTTGGGTGGGATTTTCTTCACGGTTTTCTTGCACAGCGGATTTAATCACCTCGCCAGCAATACCTTGCCTTTGCTACTTGCGGTAACGGCATTGTTTGGTAATTATCCCCAGGTGGCGAAAAAAGTCTTATTTTTGGGAATTTTTTTAACTGGGGTTTTGGTGTGGAGTTTTGCCAGAAATGCCAACCATATCGGTGCCAGCGGTTTGCTTTATTGTTTGTTAACCTTTATTTTTATCAGTGGTTTTTTACGCAGAGATATCCAGTCGATTGGTATTTCGCTGGCTATTGCTTTTTTATACAGTTCTTTGGTGTTTGGGGTTTTGCCAAATGAAAAACATATTTCTTGGGAGTCTCACCTGTTTGGGCTCTTGAGTGGTGTTTTCTTGGCGATTATCTTTCGCAAAAAAGATCGCCCTGTATTTAAGAGTTATGAATTTGAGCAGGAGGATGAATAATCAATTGCAAAAAAAACCTCGCATTTAGCGAGGTTTCTTGGGTTTGCTTTATTTTTGTGCTTCGAGCATTTTAATTCTTTGTTGCAATTGTGCAGGTGGTAGATAACCTGGCATCAATTTGCCACTATCTGTTACCATCGCAGGTGTACCAGTAACACCAACAGCTAAACCAGCTTGGTATTGATCTTTAACGGGGTTATCACAGGTTTTTTTGTCAAGATTGATACCTGACTTTGCATTGGTTAGGGCTTCTTTTTGATTATCCGCACACCATACAGACACCGCTTTATCGTAAGAAGGCGTGTTAAGTCCTGAACGAGGAAAAAACAAATAAGAGATACCTATTCCAAGCTTATTGTAATCATCAATCTGATTATGAAGTTTTCGACAATAGCCACAATCTATATCAGTAAAGACGGTTATATGTTGTTTCATGTCATCAGGGAAAAAGTCAATGCGTTCTTTTTTACCAAACTTTTTTAAAATATCTTTACGAATACCTGATTTTTTATTTTCCGTTAAATCTTCACGACTGGTGGTATCAATCAAATTGCCGTTGAGTAAATATTTGCCATCATTTGACATATAATAAACTTCACCGCCACGTCCTGTATCAATGACGACTTCTGAAATGCCTTTGATAGGTGTATTTTCCATGGATTTAACTTTTGCTGCAGGCGATAAACTTTTTATTCCCGCTTTTATTTTATCTGTTGCTTCTTTGGCAAAAGAAAAAGATGTTGCCGTAATGGCTAAAGTTGCCACTAATGGCATGACTATTTTGTTCATATTGTTTTTTTCCGACAATTAATTGATTAGTATTGATTATGTTTCGACACAAGAACGGTGATTTTAGTTCCAATTAATTAATTTTTCAATGGAATACACTGCACAGTAGAAGCTATTTTAGGAAAATAGCAAAAAAACACCACAATTCGTGGTGTTTTTAAGTTCTCCTAACTGTAGGTTGAGAAAATTAGGATTATTTTACCTTCCAGATAACGGGTTTCCAAAGATTGGGATTATTGTTACTGGTGTCATAACCAATATAATATGTTTTGCCATCCTCAACAGTGATGTCTAAAATCCTGTTGTTTTTATTCAGGCTTTTATTGCGAGTCAGCAAGGCGTGACTTCGATAACTCAAATCAACATTGGCTCGCATTTTCAACCTATGTTTGCCAGGTTTTAACCAAACAGCATTGCTACGCGATACAATATTTTTGCCGTCAATTTCATAAAGCGAAACGGGAAAGATGTCTTGACTTGTGTGCGGTGTATTCAAACTCAATATGCCGTTAGGCTCACTTGGTTTGGCAAATGGATTGGCAAAGCTCATGGTAGTGAAAGCCACGAGTAAAAGTAGCAGCGGAAGTTGTCGTGTGTTTTTCATTTTTTTTTACCTTTTTAATATGAAGCATCCATATACTAAACCTTTAGGAGGTGTTTGTCAAATTTATGCATGCGGCTGTTCATTTTCAGTTCATGTATTGGGATTTGGAAAATTTGTTCATTGTTTGTTAAGTTAAGCGGTGTTACAATCTCGAACCTTTTTAATTATGCGTTAGTTTTATCTCTATGCCATTATTTTTTATAATTTTTTTACTTGTTTTTGCTTTTGATGCTCAAGCCCTCAATAGCAGTGACGAGGACACCAGTGAAGACATCAATCGAGAAACTAGCGATGAAAAAATCAATGTTGACAATGTAACTGTCTTTGCCTCAAAAAAACACCAAACCATAGAAAATTTATCCAAGGCGGTTTCGGTGGTGACGCGGGATGAAATTGCTGAAAAAAATGTGACGCTATTGCCTGATTTATTGCGTGAAGAGGCTGGTGTTTATATTCAGCAAACCACGCCAGGGCAGGGCATTCCGATTATTCGAGGTCTAAAAGGTTCTGAGAATGTGCATTTAATTGATGGAATGCGACTTAATACGGCTTTTTTTAGAAATTCTCCCAATCAGTATTTAGCCTTGGTGGATTCATTTATGACGGAGCAAATCGAGATAATCCGTGGTCCTGCTTCCGTTTTGTATGGTGGTGATGCGTTGGGTGGCGTGTTAAATGTGGTGACACATACACCCAGTTTTATCACTTCTGGCAGACAATTTTCAGGTGTTATTTTTAGTTCTTTTGACAGTGCTGATGAAAAAATATTGAGTCACCTCAGTTTGGATTATGGAAATGATACTGTTGCCACAACTCTTGGCTTAAGCTACCAAGACAGTGGTGTGCGTAGGATTGGTGGCGGTCGGCAGTTGCCGTTTACCCGTTATACTGCCAAAGCCTTCAATAATAAATGGTTGTTTAAACTGAGTGACACCAAGTCCCTTGTTTTTGATATGCAGTTCCTGAACCAACCGTCAACCCCAAGAGTCGATGATTTAATTGCTGGTTTTGGGCAAACTCAGCCCGATTCGTCTTTGTTTTTATTTGCGCCCAATGAAAGGCAATTTGTGCATTTAACTTTCAACAATACTTCGGCTTCATCTTTTTACTACAACTCGCGTTATGATTTGTCGTGGCAAAAAATTAAAGATTACCGTATTAAATCAGCCTTCACTTCCGATGCCATCACTACCGAGCAAAACCAAAGCACTTTGCTGTCTTTGCAGGCGGTGTTTGATGAGTTAATTCTCGATGATATTGATGTGGTTTATGGTTTAGATTTTTATCATGATACGATTAATTCTGCCAAACAAAAAACAGTCGATGGCATAACATCTATAAAAACGCCACGTTTTCCAGACAATTCTAGTATGCGGCACTTGGGTTTGTTTGCCGATGCGACCAAGTCTTTTATTAACCAAGATATTACCTTTGGCTTGCGTTACAGTGACTATGCTATTGATTTAAACAGTCCCAATAGTGCTCAAGATGTCCTCAAGCTCGATGATTTAACATGGCATTTGGGTTGGTTGTATCATTTGGATAGTCAAAATAAATTATTTTCCAACTTAGGCAGAGGTTTTCGCCCGCCCAATATTTTTGATTTGGGGCAAGTGGGTGACCGTCCAGGTAACCGTTTTAATATTGTCAATACTGACATCAAGCCTGAAACAGTCTATACCTTGGATTTTGGCGTCAAACATTTTGGAGCGACTTGGTTTGTTGATTTTGCTCTTTTTTATTCCAAATATTACGATAAAATTGCCAGTGTTGAGACGGGTGATGTCACCGATAGTGGACAATTTATCGTGCAATCTCAAAATATCAACCGTGTCGTTTTGTACGGTTTGGAAAGCAGTTTTAAATACCATGTTAGCGATAATTCAACTATTAATGCGGTCATCAATTACACCTGGGGCGAGGAAAGTTCACCGCTACACAGTGAAGCGGCTGATAGAATTCCGCCGTTAAATGGTATGTTGGGTTACAAGTTGCACTTCAACAATAAGTGGAGCATCAATCCGAAAATTGTTTATGCCGCCAGTCAAAACAGGCTAAGTGCCCGTGATATACGCGACCCACGCATCAACCCCAATGGCACAGGTGGTTTTGCTTCCTATAATTTTTATGTCAATTATGCTCCAACCAACAACGCCAAACTGCGTTTTGGGGTAGAAAATATTTTTGATAAAAAATACCGAGAACATGGTTCGGGGCTTGAGGCTGCGGGTAAAAATTACCACGCTTCATTCAATTATCAGTTTTAACTGGGATAAATACATTTTCTAGTGTATTTCTGGCAAATGGTAAAGTAGAATTCATTATTTTTATAATGTTAGCATCGCAGCAGGTGGAAAAATGTTAATCTTTGAACACTCAAAAAAGGATAGGCAAGCCGTCGCTCAGGCTCCCCGTACGGAAAGTGAATTATTAAATATTCCTAAACAACTCCAACGAACCACGGCTCTGGGTTTGCCCGAGGTCTCCGAGCTGGATGTGGTTCGTCATTACACACGTTTAAGCCAAAAGAACTTTTCTATTGATACTCAATTCTACCCTTTGGGTTCTTGCACCATGAAATACAATCCCCGTGTTTGTAATTCATTAGCCATGCTTGATGGTTTTTTAAACCACCACCCACATGCTCCTGCTGCTTTGTCGCAAGGTATTTTATCGTGCATGTTTCACTTACAAGAAATTCTGTGTGACGTCACGGGAATGCAGGCGGTGTCCTTGACGCCTATGGCAGGAGCACAAGGCGAATTTTCTGGTATTGCAATGATAAAAAAATACCATGAGGAACGCCGTGATTTCCAACGTAACGAAATCATTGTGCCCGATGCGGCACATGGCACAAACCCTGCCACCGCTATCATGTGTGGTTATAAAGTTCGGGAAATACGTACCAATCGGGATGGCAACATCAATATTCATGACTTAGAACCGTTGTTAAGCGAAAAGACAGCAGGCATTATGCTGACTAATCCTTCGACTCTTGGCGTTTTTGAACCCAATATCACCGAAATCGCCAAGCTGGTGCATGATGCTGGCGGCTTGCTGTATTATGACGGGGCAAACCTCAATGCGATTTTAGGCAAAGTAAGACCTGGGGATATGGATTTTGATGTCATTCATATGAATTTGCACAAAACATTTTCCACGCCTCATGGAGGTGGTGGACCAGGTTCTGGAGCTATTGGTGTTGGCAAAAGATTGGTGCCTTATATGCCTGTGCCATATGTCGGCAAAAATGAAACAGGCTATTATTTTGTTGATGAAAAACATGCTCCAAAAACCATCGGGCGACTCTCAGCTTTTGCTGGCAATGTCGGTGTCAATCTGCGTGCCTATATCTATGCCTTATTATTGGGCAAGGAAGGCATGCGAAGAATTGCAGAATTTGCCACGCTCAATGCTAATTATTTGATGACACAATTGGCAAAAAATGGCTTTGATTTAGCTTTTGAAAATCGCCGAGCCAGCCATGAGTTTATTGTTACTTTAAAAAATCAGGCCAAAGAATTAAGCCTGAGTGCCACTGATGCCGCCAAAGCCTTATTGGATTATGGTATGCACGCACCCACTATTTATTTCCCTCTTTTGGTCAGCGAGTGCATGTTAATTGAACCCACAGAAACCGAATCAAAACAAACCTTAGACAAATTTGTGCAGGCCATGACTGACATTTTGGCTCAAGCTCAAGATGATATAGAGGTCATAAAACAAGCTCCAATTACCGCACCTTCTCGCAGATTAGATGATGCCAAAGCAGTTAAGCAGCCTAATTTAGTTTGGCAAGAAGGATAAAATGGCAAGCACCGAACGTCGAGGACTAAAACAAATAGTCCATGCTTTCAAATGGTCAATGCAAGGTTTGCACGCCACTTTTAAGTATGAGCCTTCTTTTCGCTTTGAATTTTACCTTGCCTTATTATTGATACCTTTGGCACTTTATATTTCACAGTCTGCCATGCAATTACTTTTAATGCTGAGCGTGGTTTTGTTTGTGTTAATTCTAGAAATCATAAATTCCGCCATTGAGGCGGTAGTTGACTTGGTGGTCGGTGAAAAATTCCACGAACTCGCCAAAAGAGCCAAAGATATGGGTTCTGCCTCTGTTTTTTTAGGTCAAATGTTGGTTATTGCCACTTGGGCAACCATTGTTTACCTTAATTATTTTGCAGGGCCTGTGTCTTAACAGACTTGAAGGCATTCTGTTAAACCCAATCGGTATTTGGGTCAATCTAAGCTTTGCATGTATTTCTCTATTTCAGCACTGGTTAAACTGTAGGCTTTGCTTATCTTATTAAATGTTGGTACCAGTACATTTTCTTCTTTATTGTTAGCTGCTAGTTCCATTTTACGAGAAAAGAAACTCAAACCGTTGGCGCCAATATTGGCACTGGTTGATTTCAGCATATGAGCCATTTTTTGCACTTCTTCTATGTTTCTATTTTTTAACGCTATTTTCATTTTATTTAGAATAGCAGGTGTTTCTTGTTCAAACATTTCGAGCAATTGTTTGATTTCGTCACCCATAAACTCTTTAATTTCTTCTAGGGCTTTAGTGCTCAACCATTTGCTATTGATAACTGGCGGTGGCTTTTTGGGTATTACGGGAATATCGTTCTTTGCTATGACGACTTCTTGCTCTTTTTGAGGTGCTGGTTCTTGCTTGGTCTCTTGTTGTGAATCTTCTTGTGCAACGGTTTCTTTGCCTGTATAAATTTGTTCATTCCTTTTTACAGGTTCATCTGCGGTCGCGTCAACAATAAGAGACTCTGGATTGATGACATTGACATTCGCATCTTCAGTGCTTTGGTTATCTTGGTTGATTGTTTCAAGTATGTTATCAACTTCATCCATAACATCATCAACGGGTGTTGTTTCTAAATTAGAAACTTGAGTTTGTTGCGGCACTTCGGGTTTGTCATCCGCACTCTTGTTAATGGTGAGTGTTTCATCTTGTGCCTTATGGCTTTGTTCAAAAACTTTATTTTCGTTACTTTTGGCAAGAGGATCCCATTTTTTTAGGGTTTTTTCTAAAATATAACGGTTAAGAGGTTTCGACATGTAGTCATCCATGCCAGCATCCAAGCATTTTTCTCTATCGCCAAGCATGGCATTGGCAGTCATGGCTAAAATAGGCGTGTGATTTAAACCAGCCGCCCGTTCATAATCACGAATTTTAGTGGTGCATTTGTAACCATCCATAACAGGCATTTGGCAATCCATCAAAATCATGCGATAGCGTGTTTTCTTAACTTTTTCGAATGCTTCTTGTCCATTGAGAGCAAAATCAAAGGGATAGCCGATATATTGTATTAATTTTTCAGCCACTTTGAGATTAACCTCGTTATCTTCAACAAGTAAAATTTCAGGGATGACGCTAGAAATATCTTGCACTGGTTCATTTGCGGCATCAGAGGTCGATGTTGTTTCTTCTTCCTGTTTTACATCATCTGTTTTAAAGGCTTCAATTGAGGCCTGGTTCACTTCAATTTTGTTGATGAGTTCCTCGATGACATCATCTTTTGTTAATAAGTGAATATTGGGCAGTCGGGGTATGCCAGCTAAATGCCTGTTTTCGGTGATGATACAGGTAAAAAGATTGGTCATGGTTTCGTCTTTGGCTAAATCTTGGCACATATTTCTGGCGTGTTTGCCCGCTGTTTCAAAATCGAAAAACACCAATACATTTTTGCTTCGATTCGAGACATTATTTATTGCCTCATACATTTCGTATGCTTGTGATAAGCCTAAAGCTTTTTGGAAAGCAATCTCTGCATCTTTCAGTTTTTGTGCCATTTTGTTGATAAGCAATGGGTTGGTGTTGACCAAAATAGCTTGGTAACCCGCTTTTTCTTTAGTGCCAACCTCGGTCTCTCCCGCTGATTTGAGCAAGGGTATATCAAAATAAAATACACTGCCTTTGTCTTTTTCAGAAGTCACACCTATTGTGCCATGCATCAACTCGACGATTTTTTTACTGATTGCTAAACCGAGTCCTGTGCCGCCAAATTTACGGGTACTTGAGCCATCTTCTTGGGTGAAGGGCAAGAAAATATTATCCGCCGTTTCTTTATCCAAGCCGATGCCTTGATCGATAACCTCAAAGCGAACGATTTCTTTAGTAGAATAATCTTTTATCTTTTTGGCAGTAATTTTTATGGAGCCCTTGTCTGAGAATTTAATGGCATTACTCATTAAGTTAGACAAAACCTGACGTAAACGTGTTGGGTCGCCGCGTAAAAATGGACTGACATTGCTGTGGATATTCACCTTTATCTTGAGACCCTTCTTTTCGGAGGCTTGGCGATAAGATTCTTTTACGGCTTTCATAATTCGAGAAACCTTGAGCCCTCGAACTTCTATAGAAATTTTACCTGCCTCTACTTTTGAGAAGTCCAGCAAGTCATCAATAAGCTTTTGTAATTCGGTAGCCGAAGCATGGGCTGTGGTCAGGTAGTCTCTTTGAAAATCAGATAATTCAGAATCCAGCAATATATCCAACAATGGTATAATACCGTTCATTGGTGTCCTGATTTCGTGGCTCATGGTTGCTAAAAACTCCATTTTTGCCATTTCAGCAGCAGACAAATCTATCTCAGTTTGTTTTAAATCTTCTTGTAATTTCTTGTTTTCAGTTTTTAAACCATCAATTTTGGCAATATATTCCATTTTCGCTGCAGAATCCATCCCCTCTTCTTCGGCTTCTGGTAGTTTTTTAAACGCATTTAAAAACAACATTAAACCAGTAAAAACAAAGGCAATAACAGCTAAGGCAATGGGCGTTGGTTCTAAAAAGAAAAACAGCAGCAGTAAAAAAGTCAGTAAAATGGGAGCGACGACGACGATTTTATTTTTTAAAGAATTAAAAAAGAGCAAGCCAGAGGCGGCGATAATGACAAAAACCAAGGCAAACATTGAAGCACTGTCTTGTAAGTCTTTAAACGCAAAAACACTCCACAAAACACTGCTTAACAAGAGCGAATTAAACTTGACTTGTTGTCTTTGATCATACCCTAGTTTATCATCAAAAAATTTGTGTTTAATAACAACGCTAAAGGAGCTTATAAAAACCGCAAGCCACGAAAAAATTGAAAAATAGCCGATAACAGAGAGTACAAAAGACAACAAAAAACTAATAATGAAATATTTTGCTGTTGCAGATTGCAATGTAAAGTTAATAAACTTAGTTAGCATGGTTGTTATAATTATGTTAAAAGGGATTATGATTTTATCAGATTTATGCTTAAAAAGTAAAATTTTCTTCAATTTTATTCAATACTTAGAACTTTCTGTTGTTGTCCAATCTATTATCATTAAAATGGTGGCTGGGAAAACCCCAAATAGTTAACAGGTGCCAAAACAGGTCAATGACCCATGTTTTGATGAAACCCATTGCCGAAATCACGATAGTGAAATGCGACTGATAGTGAAAGTAATTGATGTACATAGGAAAGTCATAAAAACCCGAGGTCACCTTATTGGTGATAAGGCTTTTTATGAATTTTCTAGGTACATTAAGAACTTGTGCTAGCCCGAATATTTCATAACAGAATGGAATTTATGGACAAAATAGCAAAATAGGTTGGATAAAATCACTAAAGACCTAGTCATTCTTAGGTCTCTAGTGATTTTATTCAAGATATGAAGCTATTTTTTTCATAAAACCATTGGGTACAAACTGTAAGGGTAACAATCTAGATATAACTTTATGATATTAAACATATAAAGTACTATTTTAAGCTTATGCTATGAAATATTCGGGCTAGCATCGTATTTTCACTATCGTGATTTAGGCATTATGCTTGCAACTACATTTTGTGCGGCAATTGGGCGAAAAGGGAATCTGGTGAAATGCCAGAACTACCCCCGTAACGGTAAATAAGTTATTCCCATTTTTTGGGTAAATAGTTGATGAGAGCCACTGAGAAGATGTTCTTGGGAAGGGCATTAACTATCGTCTTATGAGTCCGGAGACCTGCCTGTTAGTTTTAATCACTCAAAAATATCGCGGTGGGCGATGGAGAACACACATGAAAAAAACAACAACACTATCCTTAGCGATAGCACTGTCATTAAGCGGTGTCAGTTATGCGGATGAAACATACCAACAAGAAAAAACGGTGGTTACCGCATCGCGTTACCAACAATCCGAAGATGATATTATCCCTTCAATAACGGTTATCGACCGTGAAGATTTGTTAAATCTGCAAGCCAATTCAATTTTGGATGTTTTAAGCCTGCAACAAGGCATAGATGTCGCAAGAAATGGCGGGCAAGGAACCGCAACCAGCGTTTTTATGCGGGGCACAAATTCTAACCATGTTTTGGTTTTGATTGACGGAGTGCGAGTCGGTTCGGCATTTACTGGCAGTTATGCTTGGGAAAATTTGCCGATTTCGCAAATTCAACGGATTGAAATCGTACGTGGAACACGCGTTAGTTATTATGGAACCGATGCCATTGGCGGTGTGATTAATATTATTACACGAGCACAAGAAAACTTATACCTCAGATACACCGTTGGCAGTTTCGATTCACACAGTTTTGATGTCGGCTATGGTCAGAGCTCTGAAAACAGCCATTATTCACTGGTTTTTGGCAGCCAGAAAACCGATGGCTTTTCAGCCACTAATGAAAATGCTTATTCCATCAGACCTGATAAAGACGGTTACCAAAATTTGAGCCTCAACTTAAATGCGGCAACCGCTATAGGCGAAGGAAAGCTTTCATTGAATTATCTTGAGAGTAAATCTTTTATCGATTTTGATACGTCTTTAGAAAGTGATAGAATAAAAGCTGACTCCGATGGCAAAGACAGAGTCGTTCGTATCGCTTGGGATTCTCCTTTGTTTAATGATTGGCAATCACAGTTCGCTTTAGCTACTAACAAAAACTCTCTGGCGACTAAAATTCGTTCTAATCGTTTTAATTCTGAACGCATGAATTTTGACTGGTTGCTTAACAAATCCTTTAATGATAATCATTTAGGATTTGGCTTAAATTATCAAAATGAGCACGCAACTTTTCACAGCGACCTCATCGACTCATTAAATTATGCCAATAATCGCAGCAATTATGCCGCTTTTGTGAATTGGCGAGGACAATTTAGTAAAAATATACTCTCAGCCAGCTTTCGCTACGACCATAACAGTGCTTATGGCGGCGACACCTCGGCGGATTTTGATTGGGCTTTTCAAGCCACCGATAATTTACGTTTTAATCTATCTTATGGCTCTGCTTTTCATGCCCCTAATTTAAATGAGCTGATTTCACCCGCTTTCCAAACTTTTATTTATTCACCAGTAGTAGATGGTTTTGTCAATGTCTTTTCCTTTGAGGGGAATCCTGATCTAAAACCCGAAGAATCGGTTAATTATGAAGCTGGCATCAAAGCCAAACTAAGTGACACGCAAAGCCTTTCGTTCAATGCTTTTTATTATAAAATTGATAATCTAATCGACTACATTGGTGGGCAATACTACCAACCGATGAACATCAATAAAGCCACGATTAAAGGGCTTGAGGCAAATTATGATGCCAAATTTGGCAACCTAACATTTAATGCTAATGCAACCGTGCAAGACGCTAAAAATAACGAATTTGATACCCCTTTATTACGCCGTCCAGACAATAAACTTAACCTCAGTGTTGATAAATTCTTTAATCGATTTTCAGTTGGTTCAAGCGTGCGTTATGCATCAAAAAACTATGATTATCAAACCGAATTAGATGGTTATACCTTGCTTGAACTGCGTGCGGCATTTCGTATAAATCAGCACTGGAAAGTTTCTGCTAGAATAGAAAATGCAACGGATGAAAAGTACCAAATAATCGATGGTTACAATACGCCTAGAGCGTCAGGATATTTATCGATTCAGTGGCAACAATAAACTCTTGCTAATTTAAGGCACTGAACAAATTTCAGTACCTCAACAAACTTATTTAAGAGCTCCGCTACAGGGGCTCTTTACAGTCAAAGCATGATTTTTTATTCAATTTAATCGAAATATTCTTGCATTTTATGCAGTATTTGATATTTTATGTTAGGGAATGTGAAATTCGGAATAAAAATGACATTGACAAACAATAAAAGCGAGCAACATAACTTAATTAATAACTGTATGGAGCCGTTTCAAAAAACGCTAACCAACAGTTATGAAAAAACACTAGCAAAAGTACTAAAAGATCTTTTTGCTAAAGCCCAAAATGCACGCTCTAACTTGCAAGAATCTCAGTTATTTGAGCAGTATGATAGTGTAAAAAAACACCACAGCAATTCATTGGCATCACTTGCGAGCATTATTAAAAGTATGCCAACTGAAATAACCAATCAGCAAGATACCACAAGTGAAGAACTAGTAGAATTATCTTTGGTAGAAGAAGAAGAACTAGAAACGACCTTATCCTTTTCACAAATGGAATCGGTTTTAGATATAAAATTTTCCAAATATTTGGTTGCTTTAGAAAAAAGATTAAAACTCCTGTTGGCTTCAAATACCTTAACAAAATTCAATATGCCATTTGGCATCACTTCAATTTGCTGGGTTTTTTCGCAAGCCTTAAGTATTTCAAAATTTGAAAAAAATGCTAAAAGCACAATACTTGAGGAATTAAAAAGCCAATTATCAAATGACTTGTTAGCTTTTTATAAGATAGCCAATGATAAATTTGTGCAAGCAGGTATTTTGCCCAATCTCATGATAGAAGAAAAATCTGTACTATGGAAAAAGGGCAATAAATTCTCATCAGGTCTTGAGGCCGCCGCCAATTACACGCCTGAGAAAAAAGACACTTATAAAAGCCCAAAAAAAGATGAGGGCAACAAAACAGACTCAAACCAACAAAATCAAAAACCACCTGAAAGCATTGCCTCAAACGAAAAGCTCAACAAGCTCATTGATTCAATTTTTACCCTCATGAGCAATAATCGCCCACAAGCTTTACACATATCTAAAGATTCTTTTATCGACAATAACTTACTCGATAAAACATTAGAAAACCTTTCAAAAGTCACCAGTATCGGAGCTGGTAGTTTTGAAATCGAGCGATTAAAAGAAATGGTGCTCGATGATGTGAGTGAAAATACTGGTATAAACTACCCAACACTCAGCTTAGAACAACAAAACACGCTCGACATAATGGCGATGTTTTATGAGCAGGTCAAAAGTGACATCTCTATCGACAACAGCATGGCATCTTCACTAAATGCCATCAATCTTCCCCTTATTCGTACAGCCGTCAATGATGAAACTTTTTTTGAAAATTCCAATCATCCAGCACGCAAATATTTAGAAAAAATCATCTATGCCTCACAAAAATGGCATGGCACACCAGTGGTCAAAAAAATTCATAAATTTAGCACCCATGTGGCTGATGAATTTGACGGATCCCAACGCTCATTTGAACGAGCTAATGAAGATTTAGAAAGCTTTTTACGTCTGACAGAACGTCGAGCAAGAAAAGCCGAATCAAAGTGGATTAAAACGGCAAAAGGTAAGGAAAAACTAGAGATTTCACGGCATAAAGTTGATGAAATCATGAACAATGTGGTTGATAATGCACACCCCAAATTTGTCAAAAATGTTCTAAAATCTGTTTTAAAAGACGCCATGACTTTATCTTTGCTTCGTCATGGCGAAGAATCCAAAGAATGGTATGAAAACATCAATGCCACAAGTACAATTGCCAAAATGTCAAACCCAGATTTAGTCAACGAGTTAAGTGCAAAGCAAAAAGTTGAATCCTTGCATCACCTGGATAAAACCATGGATGAATTAGGTTTTTCAAAAATCGACAGAACGAAAACCTTAAATAACATAAAAGAATGCACCCAAGCAGCCATTAACAAAACGCCTGAGGCTGAAATTCCACTTGAGAAAGTTACAAGTATCAGCAAATCTACTAAGCCCATCAATAAACAAGGCACGAAGAAGATTGAAGAAATCAGAGAGCTGACTAACAAAGAAAAAGCAGAATTGAGCAAATTTAAACTCGTCCCATACGGAACGTTCTTTGATTTTGTCATGAACCAACAACGCGATAAAGTGCGGCGAAAACTCAGCTGGTTTAGTCCCTTGAGTAATCGTGCCTTATTTGTTTCGGTGCTAGGTAATAAACCACATGAAATGTCAATGAATTTAATTGCAATCGACATAGCACGCAAAGCCATCATACAAATAGACGTGCAAAAAACTCAGTACTTTGAAAAAACCTTAAAGAATATATTTGCAAAATTAAAAGGTATGATGACAAAACCCAAAGCCACACAATCATAGTAACAATAAAAATAATATAAGAATAATAAAATGTTTAATAAAGAATACAGAAAATCAAAAAGGGTAAGGCCACATGTCAACATTGAGATTGTCAATGTATTGACGGGTGTCAAAATTGGCGATGTGTTAAATATTTCAAGAGAAGGTCTGTTGGCATCCAGTCAATCACAAGTAGGGGCTGGACTTTTATTCCAAACACAATGGAATTTTTCGGCTCGTGGGCTTAAAAGTATCGCCGTAGGACTTGAGTGTTTGTGGTCAGAGCCGCAAGGTACAAGTGTTTTCTTAACTGGCTTCCATATTATTGACATCTCCTTTGATGATCAAAACATTCTCGATAGAATCATTGCCCAATCGAAGGAAATTAAAGATTAATTCTTCATCAATAATTTCAACTGTCTGACTTTTCTGTGTGCGTGCTAATGGCTTGAGGTGGCTGTTGTTTGGTTTTTTTGTAGCGCTATGGCTCACCCGTTTTAAAAAATAATAAATTTGCGAATAATCAAATCCCTGTTGTTTTAATGTTTTTTTGGCAAATTCATCGGCTTCTAATTCATGCCTTTTAAGCATTTTTTTAATGCGTTTTTTCGGGAAGAAAAAGCCAGGTTTTTTTATCTTTTTTAGCATTTTCAAATAATGATTCAGAACAACATGAGCATTCTCATGAGCCAAAACAGCCGCCCATTGGTGCTTGTTTTTTATCACTTTTAGCAACGGCAGGGTAAAATATACATGCCCATTATTAAAAACATAAGCATTTATTTCTTTGGCATGAATAACCTTGCAGCTCACCACGCGCTCAAAATTCAACTTATGAGCCAACTTCAAGCAGGTTTTTTCAAACCAAGCAGAAGGTATGATTGTATTTTTCGCAAGGAGTTTCTTTTCATTAACTTGTGTCCATTGCGATAAAAACTCAGCATCGCTTTGAGCAAAGGCAGGGAAAACACAGAAAATAACAAGCAAAAATTTCATTAAAAATGCAACAAATTCGTTAACTTGGGCTGCCACATTAACAAAGCCAAAACCAATAGTTGAATAATGATAAATGGCAGCACACCTTTGTACAACTTGATAGAATCAATTTTCGTTGCACCTTGCAAATAAAATAAGGCAAAACCAAAAGGCGGCGTTAAAAATGAAGTTTGCAAATTAATAGCAAACATAATCCCAAGCCAAACTGGCTCAAAACCCAGCATCAGTAAAATCGGACCAACAATTGGAATAATAACAAAAGTGATTTCAATAAAATCAAGAATAAAGCCCAATAAAAACATCACCAACATGACAATCATAAAAGCCGTGTATTTTCCACCAGGTAAATGGCTCAAAAAATGCCGAATAATTTCATCCCCATGAAAGCCTTTGAACGTGAGTGAAAACAATGCCGCACCAATAAGAATCATAAAAATCATGGCAGAAACCTTAACCGCTTCTTGGCTGATTTCCAGCAGAATTTTTTTATTCAACTGCCCTTTAAACAAAGCCAATACCAAAGCCCCAATAGCACCAACAGAGGCGGCTTCTGTCGGTGTGGCAATACCTGAAATAATAGAACCCAATACGGCAATGATTAATAACAAAGGTGGCAATAAAGAACCGAGTATCTGCATTGTACTGATAGCATTAGATGTTTTTTTGCCAGCTGGAGCTTTATCAGGAAACCGCAAGATGACATATAACCAATAAAGAGCATAAGCACTCACAAGGATAAGCCCGGGCACGATGGCTCCTAAAAATAAATCGCCAACAGAAACCGTTTTGGGTGAAAATATCCCTTGATTAATTTGAGCTTGTTGGTAAGCATTGGACAAAACATCACCAAGTAAAACCAATACGATGGATGGTGGAATAATTTGCCCTAAAGTCCCTGTTGCACAAATTGTACCTGCACTTAATGACTCATCGTAACCATTTTTTTTCATCACAGGCATGGCTAACAAGCTCAAAGTAACCACCGTTGCTCCGACAATACCCGTACTTGCCGCTAAAAGAGTGCCAACGATGAGTAAAGAAAAACCCAAGCCGCCTTTAGCACCACCAAGCAAAGCTGCCATGTTTTCTAATAAAGATTGGGCTAATTTAGCTTTTTCCAAAACCAAACCCATAAAAATAAAAACAGGCACAGCCATTAAGGTGCTGTTGCGCATAATGCCATAAATTCTTTCCGGCATTGCCATGATAAAAGTCGCATCAAACCAGCCAGCCAACCAACCAGCAAAAGCAAACCACAAGGACACGCCACCAAGGGTAAAAGCCACAGGAAAACCGAGCATTAAAACACTGGCAACCACCACAAACAAACCCAAAGCCCAAAGTGCTTCCATTATTTTCTCTTAACCAGTTTCAATACGCCCAGAATAAGCATAAATAGTGGAACGATTAAAATAAGGGTCTTCAACACATAAACAAAAGGCAAGCCTCCAGAATCTGATGCTTTTTCCATG